>NZ_JAESPJ010000033.1:0-55410 GCF_016806945.1 Capnocytophaga genosp. AHN8471 | reverse complement strand
ATAGGGGTTAGGAAATAGGGATTCACCGTTGAGATTGGTGGTGAGGGCTTCGGTCATAAAGTCGAAAAAGGGGCGCATAGCTAAGAGTCCTTGTACTACTTTTTTATCGAAATCTTCGGCAGTAGCTTCTTTTTGAGTGTAGTCGTGTTTGAGCAGGAACTGTTTTTTCCGCAGATAATCAAGCATAGGGTCGTCTTTTTCAAAGCCTTTGGGAGCTGTTTTGAGTTCGTCGCCCCATAGTTTTCCGCCAAACTCTTTTACAATGCCTTTATCGGTCATTACTTTTCGGAAATCATCGGGGTTGAGAGAGATTTCTTGACGCATACGCAACAAATCATCTTTATTGGGGTCGAAGAATCCTCCCCCTATAAAAGTTTCTTGCGGACTGATATGCACGTAATATCCCCCACGATAGTGAGGTTGTTTGCGCTGTATGTAGCAACCGAAGTGGGTTTTGTAAGGCGTTTTATCCTTAGAGAAGCGCAAATCGCGGTAGATACGGTATATTTTGAGAGGGGCAACGGTGTCGTGCGCTGCAATTTCAGCATAAATACGATTGAAAAGCTCTGTTGCTTGCAATTTAGCGCTTTCATAATCTGCTTTATGAGCGTCGAACCACTCTTTGTTGTTGTTTTTAGCGAGGTCAGTGAGAAATTGAAACATAATTTTAATGACGAGTTACGAATGACGAATAATGAGGCAAAGGTAGTAATAATTTGCTAATTAGCAAATTTGCTAATTTAGTAATTATCGCTATTTTTGCAACGTGAAACAAAACCAAACTATGAACGACGATTTGTTATACCTCATTGCCTTAAAGAAAATTCCGCTTGTAGGCGATATAACTGCCAAAAAACTCATTGCGCACTTTGGGAGTGCTAAAAATATATTTGCACAACGACGAAGTAGCTTAGAAAAAGTAATGGGTATAGGTTCTAAAATTACCCAAAATATCCTCAGTTCTCAGTACTTACAAGAAGCTGAAAACGAATTGTTTTTTGCTGAAAAACACGGTATTAGCATTATTACCTATACCGACGCTCACTACCCTAAACTACTGAAACAGTGTGTGGATAGCCCTATACTCTTCTACCAAAAAGGACACATAAACCTGCAAAACAAACGACTGCTGAGCATTGTAGGTACCCGCAATATCACGACTTACGGCACGGCATTTTGCGAACAACTGATAGAAGAACTCGCCCCACTTGATGTGGTGATTGTAAGTGGTTATGCTTATGGGGTGGATATCACGGCTCACAAGGCTGCAATGAAACACCGCTTGCAAACAGTAGCTTGCCTGGCTCACGGACTCAACCTTATCTACCCTGCTGCTCACGCGAAATACTGTGAGGCAATGGAAGAGAACGGCGGTTTTATCACCGATTTCGGCAGTGAGAGTCCGTTTGACCGGAAGAATTTCCTCAGTCGCAATCGCATTATTGCAGGGCTTACGGAAGCTACTGTAGTGATTGAATCGGGTAAAAAAGGGGGAAGTTTGGTTACTGCCGATATTGCTTTTTCGTACAACCGCGAGGTATTTGCCGTACCAGGTCGTACGACAGATACTTATAGCATAGGCTGCAATGAGCTGATACGCAACCGCAAAGCTAATATACTCACCTCAGCTAAAGACCTCATTTACCTACTGAATTGGGATATTCCCGCCCCTAAGGCCGTACAACAAGAACTTTTTATAGACCTCAGTCCCGATGAAGAATTGGTGGCAAACTACCTCAAAGAGAATGGCAAACAAGCCTTAGACGAACTCGCTCTCGGCTGCCAAATACCTATCTACCAACTTTCTAATTTACTTTTCCAAATGGAATTGAAAGGAGTGGTAAAACCACTGCCAGGGAAAATGTTTGAAGCTAAATAACAAGTAACAGGTAACAATTAATAGGAAGATTATACATATTGATATGGATGCTTTCTACGCCTCGGTAGAGCAATTGGATTTTCCTGAATTGAGAGGAAAAGCGATTGCGGTAGGCGGAGGCGAAGCGCGCGGTGTGGTGGCTACAGCCAGCTACGAGGCGCGCAAGTTTGGTGTGCGCAGTGCTATCAGTGGGGCGCAGGCGCGCAAATTATGTCCGCATCTCATCTTTGTAAAACCTCGCTTTGAGCGCTATAAGCAAATATCAATGCAAATACGCGCTATCTTCCACGAATATACCGATTTGGTTGAACCTCTCTCCCTCGATGAGGCTTACTTAGATGTTACAGTAAACAAAAAAGGTAATCCTTCGGCTACCCTCATTGCGCAAGAGATTAGACAACGCATTTTCAATGAAACAGGACTTACGGCTTCAGCAGGCATTTCGATAAATAAGTTTATTGCCAAAATTGCTAGCGACTATCACAAGCCTAACGGACAGACTACTATCACTCAGGCTGAAGTACAAGATTTCTTAGACAAACTCGATGTGCGCAAATTCTATGGCATAGGCAAAGTAACTGCTGAAAAGATGTATCAGTTAGGGATTTTTAAAGGGAAGGATTTGCGGGAGAAATCATTAGCGTTCTTAGAACGGAATTTCGGCAATAACGGACATTATTACTACGAACTCTCACGAGGTATTCACCGCAGCGAAGTTCAGCCTTTTAGAATTCGTAAATCGGTGGGTGCTGAAGAAACTTTTGCCGAAAATCTCACCAGTGAGGTGTATATGGAACGCGAACTTGAACGTATAGCCGAAGATGTCGTCCGCCGCCTTGAAAAACAGCAAGTTGCAGGTAAAACTATCACCCTGAAAATAAAATACAGCGACTTCACTGTACAAACACGCAGCAAAACCCTTAAAGATTTTATTAGCAGTAAAGAGGAAATTCTTTTGCACATCAAAGAATTGCTCTACCAAGAACGGTTGAGTGAATCGGTACGGTTATTAGGCATTTCGGTTTCTCACCTCAACAATGAACCTGAAAAAGAAACTGTAAAACAACCGATGTACATACAGTTGAAATTAGAATTTCCAGAGTATAGGGAATAGGTGTCAGGGGTCAGGGGTCAGGGGTCAGAGGATAGGAGGTTAGAATGTTAAACCTACACTTAATTGATGAAAAGTATTCGTTTTCTGGAGGGTAAAAACTCCTATTTGGGTATTGAGTCCCACGAAATAACTGAGTGAGGACGATAGTGGGTGATGGTACTGCAAAAGTGCTTGGAAAACTTGTTCATCGGAGGCGAGGAGACGAGCATTGTGCAAAAGCATTTCGCTGAGGGATACTTCACTATCACTGCGGAGTAGATAATTGCCTTTTAACGTATTGCGATATTGGTAATGCAAACCTGCTATACCTATACTCTTCTTCTCTAAGGGCGCTACAACACTCATTTTTATCCCTACATTCATATAATCGAAATGCTGAAAACTCCTCACAAGGGTATAATCCTCACGGTGAGTTTCATAACCTACATAAGGTGTTATGTGATATTGCAAATCACTATTGTTACAGAAAAGCATTGCCAATTGGTAGTGCTCTTTTTTTAGAGTATAATTCTCGTTTTTAGCAACTACTTCCGTCCAATTGCTATTACGACCCGAAAGAATAGGCTCTACCCCACTTTTGGTTTGCAGAGAGTAATGTCCTTTGAAACCATAGAGATAAGTATCTTTGCGAAACAGCTTTGTCAGCTCAGTATAAAGTGTGCGATTGGTAAGTGTTACAGCTATCACACCATTATCTTCTGTCATATATTTTTCAATTGCCAATTGCTGGTAATTAGCAGAGAGGAAAAGGTTATTTTTCCTGCTGATATTCAGTCCGCCACCATATCCATAACCTTCATAAAAAGCCCTGAGTTTGTTGCCTTTCAGCAGGTGGTTATAATAGCCTAAGCCATTGAGATGATAGACTGAAGGACTTCCCAATTCATTGAAAAATTTCAGTTCGTTAGACTGAGTATATTTCTGGAAAGAGGCATATATTCCTGCTTGCCACTCCCCTACCCTCCACATAAATCCTGAGCGCAATTGCAGATTTGAAGTGATATTTTTAGGACGCGGGTCTTTGTTGCGACTTGCTAATTCGGCTTTGTAATCCAAACTGATACCCCAATGCAGTCGTTGCCATTGTTTGGCAAAACCACCCATAAAGGCGTATTGCTCGCTATGCAAGTCGCCCCCTACAGCATCGGCGGTAAAGTATGGATAGAGCAAATCACTATCTACCGACTCATTCCAGCGCACTTTTCGCAGTTCTTGATTTTTATAGGACGCATTGCCCCAAAGCGTGCGTGTACTATCATAAGGGAAGAAAGAGGTTGCTTTTGCTGAAAAAGCGGTATGCCCTTCAGGATACTGCTGAGCATAAGCCTCCTTATCACTCCTCTCATAAGCTACTTGTACGGTAGAAAAACGATGTTTTCCCCACTTGGGCATCGTAGCTGGATTCTGAAAATAAGCCTCGTAAAAACGAGAGATGCTTTGTTGTTCTTTCAGCTTTAGCAAGAGGGTATCGGGGCTTTGCCCCCAGCCTATTTGGTAGAGGAAAGCAAAAAATAATATGTTAATTAGTTGTTTTTTCAATTTAGTGCGAGCCAATGCGATCCGGTGTGAGCCGCACGGGCAGTTTGTTAATTTGTCAATTTATAAAAAGATTGTCTGAAAAGTTTTTATACTGTGAGGGCGTTTGCAAAAAGTTTTTATGCTATAAGGGCGTTTGCAAAAAGTTTTTATACTATAAGGGCGTTTGCAAAACGCCCCTACATAACAAACTCTAAAAGTGATTGATTATCAGGATTATAGACTTTGTCAAAGTCCAAGGACTTTGCCAAAGTGTTGTGATACTTTTCACTTTTCACTTTTTAAGTGATGGGGTTACACGTGCATCGAAATCTTCGGTGGAGTTATTGGTGTCTTTTAACACACGATGCCCGTTTTGCTGCCCCGTTACTTTGCGGCGTACTCCTTTGCTATAACGAGAAACATCTCCTTGACTTTCGGAGGCGTAAGTCCAACCACTATCTAAAGAAACATCGGTTACAAGCCATTGAAAGTCTTCTTTTTGTGCGAGATTTACAGCATCGATAACCCACGTATTGGGGATTTTTACAGCATCACCTCCTGAGTCAAATCCTGATTCATCTTTGTATGTATAAGAATACTTCTCTAACTCTGTAACCCCCTTGGGCATTCTGGCAAGTGCAAAAGCGTTGATTGCTTGACGATTGATTACTGCATCTTCAAACTTCACGAACATATTAGGCACTGCAGCGTTATCGGGGTCTTCATCGTCTGCTTCATCTTTGATTTCAAAATTAGCTTTCTTCAAATCTATTGAATTACTGTTGAGTTCTTTGTGATTGATAGCCGTAAGGGCAATGATGATGCTCTCGCCTGCTGCTACGGGGTATTGCTTGCCATTCCCTGGTATTTGGTATACCGCATTGGCTGTAAAAGCTTGGTTCATTATATTTGGCGTATAGGTTTGCTTGTCATTTGTTTGGAACGCCGATTGCACCAAGAGCAAACCATCAGCATAAAGAATTCTGGAAGTAGGGTTGTAAATCTTGAAATAACCATCATCTAAGTATTGTTTGCCTTGTGGAGTAGTTGTACCCGTGATAAAAATCTCTTCAATAAGCAAATCTTTATCCTCATCACTTACAATTGTTTTTAAGGTAATAGGCAAACTGTAGGTAGTGGCTGTGAGGATGTCGAGTTTAGGTATTAAGGTGGTTACTTCGCCTGCAAAGGTAGTGCTATTTTGGGTGTAACTCACAGTACCTGTGGCACGTACTTCATAACTACCTGCAGGTAGTTTGATCTGAAAATCACTACTCGATACATTGTGATATACTTTTTCTACCTTCTCATTCTTGTTGAGCTCGGTAAGGGTAAGAGTAAGGGTACCATAGTGGGTAATGTTTACTTTATCAGGGACTTGTAAATGAAGGGTTATATTCAAAGGTTCGGTAGCGATACCGTTGTTGTCGTCTTTCTTACAAGCATTTAGGAGTACTAAAGCAAGTACTACAGCTAAAAATTGTTTTAAATGTTTCATATTAATGCCAATTTGGTGCGAGCCGCACGGGCAGTTTGTTAATTTATAAAAAGATTGTCTGAAAAGTTTTTATATTGTAGGGGCGTTTGCAAAAAGTTTTTATATTGTAAGGGCGTTTGCAAAACGCCCCTACATAACATACTCTAAAAGTAATTGATTATCAGGACAATCAATTACAATCAACTTTGGCAAAGTGTGAAACTTTGCCAAAGTGTTGCGATACAAAAGCGATTTTTCACTCTTCACTATTCACTTTTCACTTTTTAAGTGATGGTGTTACATCAGGATCAAAATCTTCAGTAGAGTTATTGGTATCTTTAAAGATAGGTTTACCGTTGTTTTCAGAGAGGACTTTACGGCGTACGGATTTGCCGTAACGTGCGGGATCATTATCTTTTTTGCCACAATACGTCCATCCACTATCTAAAGAAGGAGCGGTTAGAAGCCATTGGAATTTTCCTTTTACACTTACATTCACAGCATCGAGTATCCACGAATTAGGAATTTTATAAGTTTCACCTTCTTGAAATATTATTTTATAAGTATACTTATAGTCAGTTAAATAGGATGCTATTGTAATTCCTTTAGGCAATCGGGCTATCACATAGCTTTTGTATCCACGATTGTGAAAAGCTACATAACTATGGGTGTTGAGTACATTGGTTACCTTAGGGTTGTCCTCATCTTTTATCTGTTCATAGTAAATTTCAAAATCGGCTTTTGATAAATCGAGAGAATTAGTGTTGTTCTCTTTGTGATTGATAGCTTGATCGGCAATAACTATCCACTTACCAGGAGCGACGGGATACTGAGTACCATTGCCAGGGATTTGCACGATTCCTTCTACAGAGAAAGCTTCATCGATAATGTTAGGTTCTACTCTTGGTTTCATTGTTGTAAGGAACTTTGAGTCGGCAATGAGTAAACCATCGGCATAGAGCACTTTGTTTGTAGGGTTGTAGAGTTTGATATACTGATCGCCTTCATACTGCTTGCCTTGTGGGGTTAAGGAACCTGTAAAGTAGATTTCTTCGATAATGAAATCACCATCTTCTGAGGAGGTAATTTTCAGACTAAGGGGTAGCGTATAAGTCGTAGCAGTAAGGATATCGAGTTTATTCATAAAACCTACAACTTCACCTGCAAAGGTAGTGCTACTTTGGGTGTAACTCACAGTACCTGTGGCACGTACCTCATAGCTACCCGCAGGAATACTCAGTTGGAAATCGTTGGTAGTAGTGTTGTGATATACTTTTTCTACCTTCTCATTCTTGTTGAGCTCAGTAAGGGTAAGAGTAAGGGTACCATAGTGGGTAATGGTTACTTTATCGGGGGCTTGTAAATGAAGGGTTATGTTCAAAGGTTCGGTAGCGATACCGTTGTTGTCGTCTTTCTTACAAGCATTTAGGAGTACTAAAGCAAGTACTACAGCTAAAAATTGTTTTAAATGTTTCATACTAATTAATTTGGTGCGAGCCGCACGGGCAGTTACAATCAACTTTGGCAAAGTGTGAAACTTTGCCAAAGTGTTGCGATACAAAAGCGACTTTCACTATTTACTTTTCATTTTTCACTTTTTAAGTGTGGGTGTATTGAGTATCTCGAAATCGTCGGTAGAGTTATTGGTGTCTTTAAAAACGGTTTTACCGTTATTTTGAGAGAGGACTTTACGGCGTACAGATTTGCCATAACGAGAAGTATCTTTTTCATCATTAGCTACATAAGTATAACCAGCATCTAAAGAGGGAGCTGTAACTATCCACTCGAACCCTTTTTTAGTACTTAAATTTACAGCATCTACTATCCAATTATTAGGGATTTTCAAAGCCTGTCTCTGCATTAATTTTGTTCCTATTTTGTATTCATAGTTATACTGAAGTGTAGAAGTAGCAGTACCTTCAGGGAAACGTGCTATCACATAACTTCTATTGCCTCTATTATTAATTATAAAAACACCATATAAGTTGATATTGTTAGTTACTCCTACCCCATCAACGTCTTTCACTTTTGGAGGGTAGAAGCTTTCAAAATCAGCTTTTGAAAGGTCTATAGAATTAGGATTATTTTCTTTATGATTAATTCCTTGTTCAGCAATTACAATAGACTTCCCTGGTTGCACAGGATATTGAGTGCCTGTACCTGGAATCTGCACCATACTTCCTGCTGTAAAGGCTTCTGCCATTACATTGGGGGTGTAATCTCTTTTGTTTACTGTTAGGAACTCAGAATCTGCTAAAACCAAACCATCGGCATAGAGAACTTTATTAGTAGGGTTATACAATTTGATGTACTGATCACCAAAATACTGTTTACCTTCTGGAGTGGCTGTACCTGTAAAGAAAATTTCTTCAATGATAAAATCTCCATCTCCTGAGGGGCTGAGTTTTAGGCTAAGGGGTACTGTGTAGGTAGTAGCTGTAAGAATATCAATCTTACTTACAAATCCTGCTACTTCACCCGTGGCGGTGGTGCCACTTTGGGTGTAATTTACGCTACCTACAGCACGTACTTCATAACTACCTGCAGATAATTCCAACTTAAAATCACTACTTGATACATTGTGATATACCTTTTCTACCTTCTCATTCTTGTTGAGCTCGGTAAGAGTAAGGGTGAGGGTAGCATATTGAGTGATAGCTACCTTGTCGGGGGCTTGTAAATGAAAGGTTACAGAAAGAGTCCCTGTAGGGATTCCATTGTTGTCGTCTTTTTTACAAGCGTTTAAGAGCACTAAACCAAGTGCTACAGCTAAAAATTGTTTTAAGTGTTTCATATTAATTTGTCAATTTATAAAAAGATTGTCCGAAAAAGTTTTGTCTTGTAAGGGCGTTTGCAGCACATACCCAGCTATCGCTGGCTTTCCTACAAAATATGATGTAAATATAACCAATTATCCTAACTTTACTTTTCACTTCAACGAAACGTTCATTTCCATTCCGAAATAGGGATTGATGAGTCCGCGGCGGTTGATATATTGTCCGTTCACGCGGTAATCTTCATAAAAGTTAAACAGATTGTTTACGTACATTGAGAGCGTAAAGTACTTATAGAAATCTTTAGATATTTTTAGATGTATGTTCATTGACAATGGGGTTCTATCGCTGAGACTTACAGTTGTAGGGCGTATGAGCCATTGCAGTACGGGGTCATTAGCTTCTGCCGCTGTATATGGGTGACGTACACCATCTTCACTGATGTAGTGAGTGGGCACACGACTAAGCGACGGATTGGTGCTAATAGTATACCAAGTGAGGTCGCAACGCACAGAGGTTGTGAGTTTTAGTTCGGGGAGGTAAGTATCGGCAATAAGACTGGTTTCCAGCTGTTCGCGGTCGTACTTCTCCACTTCGGGGTATACCCCCAGATTGTAATGTTTGCGGTTGTTGATCACATTTTTATCGGCAGGGCGATATACGGGCAATGAGTTGTAATACAAGCTGTGAAACCACGCTCCACTGAGTGTAAAACGAGTGTTGAGCAACTGGAGGCGCTTACTGCTGTACTGAAACTCAACCCCTTGTTTATCGATAGCTGATCCATTGCTCTCTATATCTGAGAGAATCAGAGCGTTTTGCACTGTATAGGGCAGATTTTCCACCAAAGGAGGAGCTGTAATTGTGTTGTGATTGAGTCCTGTAGCATCGTATTTTTTATAGAATGCCTTATGATAATCGCTCATTTTTCGAAAACCCGATTGCATACGCTCATCAAAATAAGTGATGAATAGCGAATGGTGGTTGTATTCTAACCCAAGGCGCACTTCGGTTTTGTTATTCACCGCAGGCATAATGCTGTAGTTCACTTGCGGAAAAATGTAAGTTTTGTAGTGTAATTGGCGGTAAGCTTTTTGAGTGTGATAGTAATTGAGCTGTACAAAATCTTCGTATTTATCTTGAGGGTAGAGCATTTCTTGAGTGGGAAGTTTGCTGTGTTTTCCCCAACCTGCTGTAAGACTGATACTGAGAGCATTTTGGTTAGCAAACTCAATTTTTGGGAAAGTAACTTTCATATTCACACGAGGGTCAAAACACAACTTGTTATGCAATGCGTAGCGCGAGTCGAGTCCCAAAAGGGTGTTGGCACGCAAACCAGCACGCACGAGAAATTGGGTATGCCAAAAAGTTTTTTCTAACTGCTCTTCAACGTAAAAAGCCATATCTTGCATTGCAGGAATGCTCTTAAAAGTACGCGGACGGGTGTCCATTTCGGGTGATGGAGGGTGTGCTAAATCGTATACCTGCCCCAGACCGTTGTTTTTGTTGTAGTTGTAAGTAAGTCCGATTAGCAATTCGTTGCGATAGCCCGAGAATAGCTTATAAGAAGTCGTTGAGAGGTCGGCATAGAGGTGTAGCGGTTTGCCATCGACGAGCAAGTGCGACACATAGTGAGGATCGGAGAATACCCCGTAAAATTCACCAGCTTCTGTGTTTGTGAAAACGGGGCGTGCATTGGTGATTTGCACCCATTTATCTTGCTCAATACGGTCGAAACTCTGTGAGTAACTAGTTTTGAGTGCCAATGCTTTGAAGAATGTTTTAGGGAACTCCCAACTCAGCCCATTGGCAATGCGGATATTATTGTAAGTAGATTGATAAGCGTCATAGCGATCGAAGCCCACATCGGGGTCGCGCTTTTCCTTATCGATAGTACCCGTATAGTCAATGCTAAAATTCCACGTAAGCGGATTTTCGGTATCAAAGCGTTTTTCAGCACGTGCTGAAGCAGTATAACGCTTGTAGTTTTCAAAGCTGTTACGCGGGTCGGGTTGGGCATTCATATAATCCAAACTAAAGTTGAGTTTGAGGCTATTTTCAAAAAAACTGAAACCTTTACCTATATAGAAAAGTTTGCTAAAACCATCGGCTTTGGCGCGTGCCCTAAGGGGAGTATAGCCTTTTTTGCGGTGAATTGTTACTACCCCACTGCTGATATCACCAAATTTCACCGATGGGATTCCGCGTATAATCTCCACTGTTTCAATATCATCGGTAGCGATGGTGCGCATATCCACCCCCGAGCGGGTAGTGTTGCGCTTCTTATCGGCGTAATTCGATTGAGGGGTGATAATCATTCCGGTACCTACCGTAGATTGCATATTGTTATTTACATCTAAGGGAACACCATCGATATTGAAGCCTACGCCTAAAGAGGAAATACTATAGCCGTCCATAGGCGTTCCTGTCTGCCTGAGAGTGAGCGTATTGGCATAGTTCAGTGAGGGAGTAGTAACTTGCCGACCAGGGAGCAAACTCACCAAATCGGTAAAGCTGGACGGCTGGAGGTGTCGCATAGCCTTGCGATCAATAAGCGAAGTAGAAGTAGGTGCAGGAAGTTCTTTAGCAGTTACCACTACTTCCTCTAACTGAATAGCTTGGGTAGTAGCAGTAACCGTGGTGGTAGCTGTTTGAGCGTAAAGTGTTGGGTAGAAAAAAGAGAATAAAAAGAATATCCCAATAAAAATATTAGGAAAGTAATAGAGAGGACAATGTATTCTTTCACTTTTCACTTTTCACACTCTTTAAAATCGGGGGCAAAGGTAATACTTTTTTTGAATTGCATAAAACAATTCTAAATAAAAGTGTGAAATAATTCTAAATAGGGTAAAAGAAAAATGGCAAATACTTTGTTATATTTACAACAAAATATTTATCCTTTGTAGAAAATGCGTATTTATTTTTCTGAAGATGAGATATTAGCTACCTTTGCACTCAAAATCTAATGTCGGACGACTTATAACTTACGAACTATGTTAAATAAATTTTCTCCTACTTTTTGGGTAGCGAGCTTCCTTCAGCTGATGGAACGCTGGGCTTATTACGGTATTTTTACGCTTTTGGGGCTTTATTTAGTTGCCTCTACTGATAAGGGCGGACTTGGGTTTGACCACTTGCAAAAAGCGAGTATAATGGCAAACGTTTCGGCTATACTCTACCTTTTGCCTCCTATTTTTGGAGTGATTGCCGACCGTATTGGCTATAAACTTTCGTTAGTAATTTCGTGTGCTATTACAGCGGTAGGCTATTTTTTGATGGGAGAAGTTACCGATTATGCAGCGGTGTACTCTATATTTCTCTTATCGGCTGTTGGAGCAGGATTCTTTAAGCCTGTAGTCAATGGTATTGTAGCGCGTAATACCGATGAGACCACCAGCACTATGGGGTTTGGAATTTTCTATATGATGGTGAACATAGGGGGCTTTTTAGGTCCTGCAATGTCGTCCTACCTCCGCACCGAATACGGTTGGCGCATTATCTTTATACAAGGAGCTGTAGTGATGACTATCAATGTGTTAGTAGCTTTATTCCTCTATAAAGAACCCAAACTCGCTCAAAAAATTAGAAAGCCTTTACTCACCGAAATCAAAGAATCACTGATGCATATCGTTGAGGCTTTGAAAGACCGCCGACTTACCGTACTATTGCTTTTGATGGTAGGTTTTTGGACGATGTTCAACCAGCTGTTTTACACCCTGCCTAACTTTATTGAAGATTGGGTAGACTCATCGGCATTGAGTGCGTGGATTAATGAAAAATCAACTTTTTTGGGCACTATCCTCACCTCTGAAGGACAGGTGAAAGCCGAGTGGTTTATCAACATAGATTCGTTTATGATTATCTTCTTTCAAGTGCTTGTATCGTATTTTGTGACCAAAATGAGCCACGTGAGCGCTATGATTAGGGGGACAGTTATCGCTACTTTAGGGGTAACGCTTACTTTTATGTTCAACAATCCGTGGTTCACCATTATAGGCACCGTGATTTTCTCGATAGGTGAAATGGCTTCCAGCCCTACCTTATCGGCTTTTGTGGCTCAAATTACACCTAAAGGCAAAGAGGCGCTCTATCAAGGTACGGTGTTTTTGCCAGTAGCTGCAGGAAATTACCTCACAGGTTTCTTTTCAGGACATTTGTATACTGAATGGTCTGATAAATACGGTTTACTAAAAAAAGAATTAGCCAAACGCGCTATTGAAATGCCTGAAAATCTCACTAAAACTCAATATTTTGAGTTGGCAAGTCAGAAATTAGGACTCAGTCAGTCGCAAATCACTCAATTGTTATGGGATACTTATGAACCTGCAAAACTCTGGTATGTGATTTGTGCTTTGGGGGTATTTGCAGCGGCATCATTGTATATTTACAATAAACAGGTAACAAGAAGCAACTAACAATTTAAACTTTATCAAAAGTTTTTTGTACATGCGGCTCGCACCTTTTGTAAAGGTGCGAGCCGCACGTGCTAATAACTTACGATTCAATCGTAAAGCGTATGATTTTTCTGTCTTCATCTACCATTACTACAAGAATTTCATCGGTAACTTCTGGTAAAGTATAGTCGAAACCCGCAAACTCTGTCGCAAAAAGGGAGATATTGAGATTAGTAAGCTCAAGTGCTGTGAGCAATTCTTCCCCCTGCTCATCAGCCATTTCTTCTACTATTTGCACATAATCTTTCACCATAGATTCCTCGCCAGAGCGATAGACTTTTATAAATTCGTTGCGAATCTGCTGGTCGAGTTCAGGCAAGTGTTCTAACAATTGCTGTATAGCTGTCCCCTGAGCTTTAGAGGGTGTTTCTCCCATACAATCAATAGTGATTGACACTGAGGAGCCGTTGATATCCACATCTTCTATTTCGTGGTAATCGTCATCTTCAGAAAGGGTAACCTTCCCGAAATAGGGTAATTTGTAGGTAGCCATAATGTTTAATTTTAGGCGACAAAGATAGTAAAAATCAACATATTCACAAAAACAAAGGTCAGTTTTACACATTAACAATAATTTAAATTCATTTGATTTTTAGCGTCTTACAAAATACATCTAAAAAATAAATGTTAAAAAATTTGCATAGTATAAAAATTCACCGTAACTATGCACCAAAATTAGACAACCGAGAACAATTTAAACACTATTTAACTGAGGTTAAATAGCCATTTAAAGACATAAAAAGATATTAGCGTTTCGCTTTACATTTTCCTTTACAGAAATACGACCAATTTTTCTTTACACTACAGGAAAGTGAAGTGGAAGTGCCTACGTTTACGTGGGCATTCCTTTTTACTTTGTAGTGTGCCTTTGGTCGGGCTTCTGTGATGAGTAAACAAGGAATGCACCGCGTTTTTTTATGCTTTGAAGTGAATGAAAAACAAATAGGCGGCAACCGAAAAGCCTGAAAAGAGTAGGTAAAATTTTATTTTTTTAAATAATGAAAAGAGTATTTTTTATAGTTATAACACTATTTATTTACAGCAATTTATCTGCTCAAAATGACTACACAAAAGGATTTGAAGCTGGATATAAAAAAGGATGGTGTCATAATAAAGATTTTGGTTGTATTCCTCCAATCCCTCCAATTCCTCCAATCCCTCCAATAGGAGAATCTTTGAATAGCTATACTGATGGTTATAATAGAGGTTTTCAAATGGGATTAGATGCAGGAAGAAGTGAGGACTCTAATAGTGCATCAACAAGACAACGTTATCAGACTGCCCAACCTGAATTTTTAGAAGGAACTATTTATAATCCTGATTTTTCAAGAGGTGGTGGTTATTACGGAGGCGGTGGTTACTATTCTAACGATGGTTATCATGGAGGAGGATGGGATTTGTTTGACGCTATTTTTAGAGGAGAAGATCCTGATGTAAAAGTTCACTTCCTCGTAAAAGTAGACGCTAATTTAACTCCTAAAAAAATAAAAAAGCCTAGTTTTTCTTTTCTTTTCGAAGTCAAAATTAAAAAACAATTTTTTTTAGAAGCTGGTTTAACTCATCACAAAGGACGGATGATTTTAGAGAAGGAAGAAAGAGAAATAGAACAATTTATTTTACCTTTAAACGTTAAATATAAAATAGCAAAAACAGAAAATATTATTGTTCCTAAAGCTGGTTTTTACTACTCCAAAATTCAAGGAATTGATGATAATATCGTAAGTGTTTTTGATGAAAGAGATGAAAAATATTATGAGTATCCTCTAAAAAAACTTTCTCAATTTGATATAGGTGCTAATATTGGGATAGAATTTAGATTAGGAAACGCCATATTAGATATTGTCTATCGTCAAGGTTTTGTAGATTTAGTGAAATACAGAGATAAAAATATCAGAAATAGTAATCTATTAATAGGAATGGGACTTTCTTTTTAGCAAGAATAATATATTTTATTTTTAGAAAGCTTAAAACAGTGTTAAATACACCTAAAAATTATATAGAAAATCCAACTGTATGTTATAAAGACATCTTTTTTAAAAACCTTTAATAAATAATAATTTTTAAAAACAATGAATATTAGACATCAATTAGCTTTGCGGCTATTTCAAGAAAATGATTCCAATGTAATAGAGATAAAACCTATTTCTATACCTATTTATGAAAATAACAAAACAGAAGAAATATTTAAAGATGCTACTCTTAATAAAAAAGATATTGATTCTTTAATTCAAATGGGTAAATATGAAAAAGAATTTGACTTTTATAAGATAATCTTTGAGTATGATAAAGAAGCTAAAGAGATAAAAGTTTTTTATATAGATTTTTTGGAAAAAACAATCTTAGACAAAAAAGGAGAGTTTTTGAAAATGATAGAAATTTATAAATATGAAACTCAAGAGGAAACTGTAAAATGTACTAATCATATAAAATTTGACAAGAACAATTATAAGATTTCAGAAAACTTTCTTACAATATATATGAAAAATTAGCATGAACAAGTATTATGTAAATTAATGAGAAAAACAATGAAAAAGGTTTTTACTATTTTATTTTTATCATTAAGCATCATTAGTTTTGGACAAATAGAACAAGAAGATTTCTATTCTGTTAAAGAAAAAGCTGACAAAGGTAACGCTAAAGCTCAAACTGAATTAGCAGGACGCTATGAAGTAGGAAGAGGAGGTGCTATAAAATTTCTTGAAAAAGATTTTTTTTACTATCAAAAAGCTGCTGAACAAGGAGAACCTTATGCGCAATGTTCTTTAGGAATGATGTATACATCAGGAAGTTTTATAGAACGGTCTGATGAAAGGGCTGCTTTTTGGTATGAAGAAGTTGCTAATCAAGAACATCCTAAAGCTCAACTTAATTTAGGTATTTTATACTATGATGGGAAAGGCATTGAAAGATCATATCCTAAGGCTATTTAGTAGCTAAAAAAAAGCTTGCAATAATTCAGAATATAATTAAAAAACTATAATATGTGTAGAAAAATTATTTTATTACTATCCTTACAACTTTTTTTCGTAATTTTTTTGATAAGTTGTACAGAGGTAAATGCAAAACACTCAGAAGCAAATGAAGTAGATGAAGCTTGCTGTGGAGGAAGGTGTATAGGCTCTGCTTATTGTAGAGCTTGTAGAAATTGTAATAGTTGCAATTATTGTAATAGTGGAGGAAGCTGTGGAGTATGTGCAGGTATTAAAAAGAAAACTTACTATAACAGCTACTACAGCAATGAAATCTCTACAGCTCTTTATATTAAAAAGGTAATAAATCTCAGAGAATATCCTTCTCTACAAGCTCCTATTATTATCCAAATTCCAAAGGAAACACAAATTTATATAAAGAAAAAAGAAAGAAGCTGGTATTATATATCATGCTACATTTTAGGTGATTATTATGAAGGTTATATACATCAAACCGTTATTAAATAAGTTTTGAAAATGAAAAAAGTATTCTTGTTTTTATGTATATCATTTGGCTCTATAGGATATGCACAAGAGTTAAATATTAGAAAAGCAATAACTCTCGCTAATCAAGGAATTTCCGAAGCACAAAGCTTTTTAGGAAGTTGTTATGAGAATGGAGAAAATGTAGAACAATCTTTTGAAAAAGCAGTTTATTGGTACACAAAAGCAGCTAATCAAGGAGATACCAATGCACAATTAGCTTTAGGAAATTGTTACTTAGAAGGTAAAGGTGTTGAACAATCTAATTCAGAAGCTGTTAAATGGTATACAGTCGCAGCTAAAAAAGGTAATGATTTAGCTCAATTTATATTAGGAAATTGCTACACTAATGGGACAGCAAGCATACAGTCTTTTTACAATGCTTTTTATTGGTTTGAGAAGGCTGCTCAACAAGGTTTAGCAAAAGCACAACACAATTTAGCTACATTATATTTCTATGGCAAAGGAACAGAGCAATCAGATTTTATGGCTGCTTATTGGTTTGAAAAAGCTGCTTTGCAAGAAGATGAAGATTCTCAAATTATATTAGCTATGCTATATTCTTCTGGAAGAGGGGTTGAAGTATCTTATTCAAAAGCCTTTTATTGGGCTTCAAAAGCTGCCTATCATGGAAACAAAAAAGCTCAGACAATGGTCGGCTTAGCTTATTATGAGGGCAAAGGAGTTGAAAGATCTAAATCTCAAGCTTTGTATTGGCTTAGAAAAGCTTGTGATAACTTTGAAGATAAAGCTTGTGAAATTCTAAATAAAATATTATAACAATGAAAAAAGTATTCTTATTTTTATGTATATCGCTCTTTTCTATTGGATATACACAAAACATCAAAAACCTTACAGCAAAAGCTAAATCTGGAAATGTTAAAGCTCAAACAGAATTAGGAGATTATTATTGGAATCAAAAGAATCCAAAAGCCGCATACTGGTATGAAAAAGCTGCAAATCAAGGATATGCAGAGGCACAATACAAGATGGCTCTATGTTATCAATGGGGATTAGGAGTTGACAAATCTGATTCTAAATCATTTTATTGGACTAAAAAAGCTGCTGAACAAGGATTAGCTAGAGCTCAAAGTAGTTTAGGTTCTCATTATAATCAAGGTAGTGGAGTTGAACAATCCTATTCTGAAGCAATCTATTGGTATGAAAAGGCTGCTGAACAAGGAGATAATTTTGCTTGTTGGGCTTTAGGAAATGCTTATCGATGGGGACGGGGAGTAGAACGTTCAGAAGAACAAGCTTTATATTGGTTTAGAAAAGCTTGTGATAACTTTTTTGATGAAGCTTGTAATGACATAAATAGTATTAAGAGAGGAGACTATAAAATAAAAATGAAATAACATCTCTTTGCCAAAGAAAATATTTATTAGATTCTTTGGCAAAGTTTTTCCTCATAACACACACAATGGAAAACACACCAACAGAAATAGAACTTTTAGAAAAAGCTGCTGAACAAGGAGATGCTATGGCTCAACTTGATATAGCTTTCTGTTATAATAATGGAAAAGGAGTAGAACAATGTTACTCTAAAGCTGCCTACTGGTATGAAAAAGCGGCTGAACAAGGTCTACCCCGAGCTCAATTTAATTTAGCTCTCTGTTATCGAAAAGGAGAAGGTGTTGAACAATCTCTCTCTAAAGCGGCCTATTGGTATGAAAAAGCCGCTGAGCAAGGAGATACCAAAGCCCAACATAATTTAAGACTTTTAAATGAAAACATAAAAAAACAAAATCTTACAAACTAACATACAATGAAGAAAAAATTACTAACTTTTGGCATTACAAGCTGTGCCATTCTTTTGTTGGGCATCCAATACAAGCAACAACAAAATGACAAACAGCAACTTATTAGCTCATTAAACGATTCCTTGTCTTATTACAAAGACAAGTATAACGTTTTGCATTCTAAAACTAACTCTAATAAAACTTGTATCTCACAAACCGAACTAAATAGCAAAAATGCTAAAATACAAGAGTTACAAAAACTTTTAGAGAAATATAAAAGCCCTCAGCCAACTCAAAAAACAGAAATTAAAGAAATTATTAAAACAGATACTATAGTTGTAAATGACACTTTGTTACCTGTGTATCGATCAGATTTTATGTTATATGGTGGTACAAATAAATTACAAGTTTATGGTTCTATAAAGATGCAGAAAGATTCTACAGCATTAGAATTACACACAATAGATAGGTTTAATGTAGTTACTCACAAAGAAAAAAATAATTTAATTTTATATATTTCTAATGAAAATCCATATTCTGTTATAGAATATGAAAAAAAAGTAGTAAAACTACCAAAACAAAAGAAATTTGGTTTAGGAGTAAACGCTGGTTATGGATTATCTAAAAACGGCTTAAGTCCTTATATAGGATTAGGAGTAAACTACAATATAATAGAGTTCTAAATCACCATCCCTTTTCCCTAACTCCTATAAAAACAAAAATTCCAAACTACTGAATATTCAATAGTTTGGAATTTTATTATAATTTCAACAATTAATTATTAACCATTAATAATTAATCATTACTCTTCAAGTCTAATATCCAATCCAAGACCTTTAAGCTCGTGCATCAATACGTTGAAAGATTCTGGCAAGCCTGGTTCTGGCATTGTCTCACCTTTTACAATCGCTTCGTAAGTTTTAGCACGACCTACCACGTCATCGGATTTTACTGTTAAGATTTCGCGTAAGGTACTAGATGCTCCATAAGCCTCTAAAGCCCATACCTCCATCTCTCCAAAACGCTGACCACCAAATTGGGCTTTACCTCCCAATGGCTGTTGTGTGATGAGTGAGTACGGACCGATAGAACGCGCGTGCATCTTATCGTCAATCATATGTCCGAGTTTGATCATATAAATCACACCTACAGTGGCTTTTTGGTCAAAACGTTCACCAGTACCACCATCGTATAGGTAAGTATGACCGAAACGCGGTACGCCTGCTTCATCGGTAAGCTCATTGATTTGCTCTAACGATGCCCCGTCGAAGATAGGAGTTGCAAACTTCTTACCGAGTTTTTGTCCTGCCCAACCCAATACAGTTTCATATATCTGACCGATGTTCATACGTGAAGGTACCCCAAGTGGGTTCAACACGATGTCTACCGGAGTTCCGTCTTCAAGGAATGGCATATCCTCATCGCGAACGATACGTGCTACGATACCCTTGTTACCGTGGCGACCTGCCATCTTATCCCCTACTTTTAACTTACGTTTCTTAGCCACATAAATCTTAGCTAATTTAAGGATACCTGCAGGTAATTCGTCACCCACAGCGATGGTAAATTTATCACGGCGCAACATACCTTGTAAGTCGTTTTCGCGAATGCGGTAGTTGTGCAAGAGGTCATCTATAAGTCCGTTGATATGTTTATCATTAGTCCATCCTGCAGAAGTAAGATGAGCATAATCTTCAATACCTTCGAGTACTTTTTTGGTATATTTTTTACCTTTAGGTACAATTTCTTCTCCAAGGTCGTTTACTACCCCTTCTGAAGTTTTTTCAGCTACTAAACTAAATAATTTTTCTAATAATTTAGTACGAAGTGCTTCAAATTTAGCATTGTAGTCGGCTTCTAATTGCGCTACATCTTCTTTATCTTTACTGCGTTTGCGTTTATCTTTTACTGCACGAGAGAACAATTTCTTGTCGATTACTACCCCGTAAAGTGATGGAGAGGCTTTTAGAGATGCGTCTTTCACATCACCTGCTTTATCACCAAAGATAGCGCGGAGGAGTTTTTCTTCTGGAGTAGGGTCAGATTCACCTTTTGGAGTAATCTTACCTATAAGAATATCACCAGGGCGTACTTCAGCACCAATGCGAATCATACCGTTTTCATCCAAATCCTTAGTAGCATCTTCTGATACGTTAGGAATATCATTGGTAAGTTCTTCAGCACCTAACTTAGTATCACGCACTTCAAGTGCATACTCATCAATATGGATAGAGGTGAAAATATCGTCGCGTACAGCACGTTCTGAGATTACAATCGCATCCTCGAAGTTATACCCTTTCCAAGGCATAAACGCTACTTTCATATTGCGACCAAGTGCTAACTCTCCGTTTTCAGTAGCATAACCTTCACAAAGCACTTGTCCTTTTTTCACACGTTCGCCTTTTTCTACAATTGGCTTAAGGTTGATACAAGTACCTTGGTTAGTTTTTTGGAATTTGATAAGGTTGTATACTGTTTCATCAGGGTCGAAGCTCACGAGTTTTTCTTCGTCAGTACGATCGTAAGTAATGATGATTTTTTCAGCATCCACGTAATCTACTACCCCATCGCGTTCAGCATTCATAAGCACACGAGCATCCGATGCTATACGGCGTTCCAAACCTGTACCTACAATAGGAGCTTCTGGTTTCAACAAAGGCACTGCTTGGCGCATCATATTCGAGCCCATCAACGCACGGTTCGCGTCGTCGTGTTCCAAGAACGGAATAAGAGAAGCTGAAATAGAAGCGATTTGGTTAGGCGCCACGTCTATATATTGTACTTCGTTAGGTTCGATTACAGGGAAGTCACCATCTTCTTTTACAACCACTTTTTCCTCAATGATATTAGCTTTATCGTCTAATGCAATATTTGCCATACCAATTTTGAGTCCTTCTTCGTCTTCGGCAGTGAGGTAGGTCATATCTTTAAGATCTACCTTCCCATTAGTAACTTTGTGATAAGGCGTTTCTATAAAGCCCATACCGTTTACTTTAGAAAATACCGCTAATGATGAAATCAAACCGATGTTTGGTCCCTCAGGGGTTTCAATTGGGCACAAGCGTCCATAGTGAGTATAGTGTACGTCACGTACCTCAAAACCTGCACGTTCACGTGATAAACCTCCAGGTCCTAAAGCTGATAAACGGCGTTTGTGAGTAATCTCGGCTAATGGGTTCGTTTGATCCATAAACTGAGATAATTGGTTTGTACCAAAGAACGAGTTGATTACAGATGAAAGAGTCTTAGCGTTAATCAAATCGATAGGTGTAAATACCTCGTTATCACGTACGTTCATACGTTCGCGGATAGTGCGTGACATACGAGAAAGACCTACACCAAACTGAGCTGCCAACTGCTCTCCTACCGTGCGCACACGGCGGTTAGACAAGTGGTCGATATCATCTACCTCTGCTTTAGAGTTGATAAGCTCAATTAAATATTTTACAATGGTGATGATATCCTCTTTGGTAAGCACTTGTTTTTCCATAGGAGTATCCAAGCCCAATTTCTTGTTGATACGGTAACGCCCTACATCTCCCAAATTATAACGTTGATCTGAGAAGAACAACTTGTCGATAATACCACGAGCAGTTTCTTCATCGGGTGGTTCGGCGTTACGCAATTGTCGGTAAATGTGTTCTACCGCTTCTTTTTCAGAGTTGGTAGGGTCTTTTTGTAAAGTATTGTGGATAATGGTATAGTCTGTAGCCTGACTATCTTCTTTGTGAAGAAGAATAGTTTTTACATCAGCATCTAAGATTTCTTGAATGTTATCCTCATCGAGTACAGTATCGCGGTCGAGGATAATCTCATTACGCTCAATAGATACGACCTCTCCGGTATCTTCATCTACGAAGTCCTCGTGCCAAGTGTTAAGTACACGAGCAGCCAAACGACGACCGATGTATTTTTTAAGCCCTGTTTTAGAAACTTTGATTTCTTCGGCAAGGTCGAATATTTCTAATATATCTTTATCGCGTTCAAAACCAATCGCACGGAAAAGTGTAGTTACGGGCAATTTCTTTTTACGGTCGATATAAGCGTACATCACATTGTTGATGTCGGTAGCAAACTCAATCCACGAACCTTTGAAAGGAATGATACGTGCAGAATAGAGTTTAGTACCATTAGCGTGAAATGACTGACCGAAGAATACCCCAGGAGAACGGTGCAATTGAGAAACTACCACGCGCTCAGCACCGTTGATAACGAAAGTTCCGCTGGAAGTCATATAAGGCACAGTTCCCAAGTACACATCTTGTACGATAGTTTCAAAATCTTCGTGCTCAGGGTCGGTGCAATAGAGCTTCAATCGGGCTTTCAGAGGCACACTATAGGTAAGACCACGCTCAATACACTCTTGTATAGAGTAGCGAGGAGGGTCTACGAAATAGTCGAGAAACTCCAATACGAATTGGTTACGAGTATCGGATATAGGGAAGTTTTCCTTAAAGGTATGGTACAATCCCTCGTGAACTCGGTCTTCCGACTTGGTTTCCATCTGAAAGAACTCTTGAAACGATTTGATTTGAATATCCAAAAAGTCAGGATATTCAGGAACGTGTTTCACAGAAGCAAAATTGACTCTTGCGGTTTGATTCGTAAGCATTTTCTTTACTTTAATATTATTATTTAGTGTGTTAGTAGTAAGTTGTTCTTTATTTATCTTTAGTCATTAGCTACCACAGTAGATAGGCAATATAGCTATTCCATTTTCTCCTCTTTCTATCTCTGTACCTTCATAAAATACGTGGTCTCCTAATTCTTTATTTGCCTGTTGGTTATGTACTTTCATTAAGAGTTCATACCCCAAAAAGCTCTTGCCATTATCAGGAAGCAAAGTTGCTGCTAATTCTACCTGATAACCATACTCATCATCATCTGGTTCTTCTTCAAAGATATCATCATCTTCCATCAGTTCCTCGTTAGGCAGTATGTGTTCTGGATCTACCCAAGCCATATATTGCATTTCAATCTTAGGTTCATCAACTACAAGCTCGTCCAATCGCCATTCTTTTTCATTTTCACAGCTAAGATTATACTCTTCGATATCCTTTTTAAACTCTTCTACAGTGTTGTAATATTTCTTAGAGAAACTCCAATAGATGTTATTTAAACGTTCAAGATGTTTGCTCATTTTGTTTTTATGTTTATATTTGGCAAGAATATCTATTCTCTACCATAATATCGTTGTTGTATTGTTGCCTTAAATTACAAAATGGTTTAGGCCTTTTTGCCATTGAAAAAGACCTAAACCTTATAGGGTTTATAAGTAAAATTATTTCAATTCTACTTCAGCACCAGCTTCTTCTAAAGATTTTTTAAGCCCTTCAGCTTCTTCTTTAGAAACACCTTCTTTTACTTTTGAAGGAGCGCCGTCTACTACTTCTTTAGCTTCTTTAAGTCCAAGACCAGTCAAGTCTTTTACTAATTTAACAACCGCTAATTTGTTAGCACCTGCTGATTTCAAGAATACATCAAATTCTGTTTTTTCAGCGGCTGCTTCACCAGCACCACCTGCAGCTGGACCTGCTGCTACTGCTACTGCTGCTGCAGCTGGCTCGATACCATACTCTTCTTTCAAGATTTGAGCAAGCTCGTTTACTTCTTTAACGGTTAAGTTTACTAATTGTTCTGCGAAATTTTTTAAATCTGCCATTTTTTCTATCGTTTTTGTTTAATTGTTTAAAAATAAATTCTGTGTGTTCTGTTTTACTTTTCAGATAAAGTTTTGATGATACCAGCCAATTTGCCGCCACCTGATTTGAGAGCTGAAACAACGTTTTGGGCAGGTGATTGGAGCAAGCCAATGATTTCACCAATAACTTCATTCTTAGATTTAAGAGCTGCTAAGGCATCTAATTGATTGTCGCCAATAAATACAGCCGCATCTACATAAGCTCCCTTTAGAATAGGTTTTTCTGATTTTTTGCGGAATTCTTTGATGAGTTTTGCAGGTACATTTCCTACTTCAGCATACATCAATGAAGTGTTTCCTTTAAGGATATTTGGCAATTCACCAAATTCTTTTTCTGAAGCTTCCATTGCTTTAGCAAGCAAGGTATTTTTCACAACTGCTAATTTGATATTCGCTTTGAAACAAGCACGACGTAAAGCCGTTGTATCTTGAGCGTTCAAACCAGTTAAATCTGTTACATAAATAACATTATTATCAGCTAACTGTGCAGTTAAATTATCTATTACTAATGATTTTTCTTCTCTTGTCATAATTTCGGTTTTTAACTACAAATTAAACTGTTTTAGGATCTACAGCTACACTTGGGCTCATAGTAGATGAAAGATAAATTGATTTCATATACGTACCTTTAGCAGCGGTAGGTTTCATTTTTATTAATGTTTGAATCAACTCGTTGGCGTTGTCTACAATCTTATCAGCAGTAAATGATACTTTACCGATAGAAGCGTGTACGATACCAGTTTTATCTACACGGAAATCGATTTTACCAGATTTCACTTCTTGTACAGCTTTACCTATTTCCATAGTAACAGTACCAGTTTTAGGGTTTGGCATCA
Source organism: Capnocytophaga genosp. AHN8471 (assembly GCF_016806945.1). Lineage (NCBI taxonomy): Bacteria > Pseudomonadati > Bacteroidota > Flavobacteriia > Flavobacteriales > Flavobacteriaceae > Capnocytophaga > Capnocytophaga genosp. AHN8471. The sequence continues at coordinate 30,463 of NZ_JAESPJ010000033.1, read as the reverse complement.
AGCCACGAGGACCAAGCACACGCCCTAAAGGACCTAATTTACCCATTACAGCAGGCATCGTAACGATTACGTCTACATCAGTCCAGCCGTCTTTGATTTTTTGTAGATACTCATCAAGCCCTACATAGTCGGCGCCAGCTGCTTTAGCTTCAGCTTCTTTCTCTGGAGTTACTAAGGCAAGTACACGAACGTCTTTACCAGTCCCGTGAGGAAGTGTAACTACACCGCGTACCATTTGGTTTGCTTTACGTGGGTCTACGCCTAAACGCACTGCAATATCTACAGAAGCATCAAATTTAGTGTAAGTGATTTCTTTCAATAATGCTGAAGCCTCTTTGAGTGAATAGAGCTTATTTCTATCAACTTTAGCAAGAGCTTCTTTGTGTTTCTTTGTTAATTTTGCCATATTGCTTTGCGATTAAAAAGGTTTTTCTCCTGTTACTGATATACCCATTGAACGTGCCGTACCAGCAACCATACTCATTGCAGACTCGATTGTAAATGCATTCAAATCAGGCATTTTGTCTTCTGCAATTGCTTTCACTTGTTCCCAAGTGATACTTGCTACTTTCTTACGGTTTGGCTCTCCGGAACCTCCTTTAACCTTAGCGGCTTCCAACAGCTGAACAGCAGCAGGTGCAGTTTTGATAACAAAGTCGAAAGACTTGTCTTTGTAAACGGTGATAACTACAGGAATTACTTTTCCTTGTTTGTCCTGTGTTCGAGCATTAAACTGCTTGCAGAACTCCATAATATTAACACCGGCAGCACCTAATGCGGGTCCAATTGGTGGCGAAGGATTCGCTTGACCTCCCCGAGCTTGTAGTTTAACTACTTTACTAATTTCTTTTGCCATTGTTTATAATTAATAATTTATTTAAATACCTCTTTTACGAGGACTTTGTTACAATTTTTCTACTTGGGTGTAGCTGAGTTCTAAAGGTGTTTTACGCCCAAAGATTTTTACCATCACTTCAAGTTTGCGTTTCTCTTCATTCACACGTTCTATAGTACCATTAAAACCATTGAAAGGACCATCAATAAGTTTTACCATCTCACCTACTTCAAACGGAATAGCTACTGTTTCTACTGTTTCAGCTAATTCATCTACTTGACCAAGCATACGGTTTACATCAGCTTTGCGCAATGGCAGCGGGTCACCTCCTTTGGTTTCACTCAAGAAACCTACTACCCCTGGGATAGACTTAATGATATGCACCACCTCACCTGCTAAGTGAACTTTCACCATTACATAGCCAGGCATATGCACTCTATCCTTGGTGATTTTCTTGCCATTACGCACTTGAACCACCTTTTCAGTAGGCACTAACACTTCCTCTACATAGTCAGCATACCCCAATCGTGAGGTCTCGTTCTCTATGTAGTTCTTTATTTTGTTCTCCTGACCGGTAACGGTTTTAATTACATACCATTTTTTTTCTATTAATCCAGACATTCTTGCTGTTTTTATTTCATAAATTCAAAATACTTACCTATGAGGTATTCAAATGAAGAATCCATTCCCCAAATTACTAAAGAAAATAGAATAGAAAATACCACTACTACCAACATTTCCTTCTGTGCATCTGAAATATTAGGCCACGTAACATGGTTTGTTAGCTCTTCATAAGACTCTTTAACGTATTGAATCATAACTTATTAGTATTATTAATGAATAATATTACGCCCTATTATGTGCGCTTTTGGGTGGCAAAAGTACGGTGATTTTTTTAATCTACCAAACTTTTTAGAATATTTTTTATTCCAAAATACAATCTTTCCATACTTCAGCTTGTTTATAGAGCTCTAATGAACGATATGGCACTACCACTTTCCCCTTATATCCAAAACTGCGATTCACTACTGGCGGAGTGAGTGCACGGCAATGCAATTCAGCAAGACCACTATTTTCAAAGGCTGCCAAATCTATCTTTTCTACTGTATTAGGCAATTTTAACTCTTTTAAGTTTGCACACCCATAAAATGATTGCACCCCTATAGAAGTAGTAAATTTAGACAAGTTTACTTCAGTAAGATTGGCGCAATTATAAAAAACCTTAGCAGCAACATCTACCACTGCACGAGGCAACTCTATTGTTTGCAAGCTAACACATTCAGCAAAAGCAAACACACCTATATATTTAACATTTTCAGGTAAATCAATATACTGTAAATTCTTACACCCATAGAAAGCTCCATAGAAAATATCAGTAAGAGCCAAAGGCATTTGCACAGCAATCAACGAACTACAATTCCTGAACGCCTGCATATTGATTTTCTCCACCGTATCCGGAATTACCACCGAACTCAAACTCGTACAATCTAAAAAAGTATCGTTTAATATATGTCGCAAACCATAAGGCAATTTCAGCGTTGCCAAAGCACTACAACTATGAAAAGCACTTGCTCCAATAAAAAACACACTATCAGGAATACTTATCCCCTTAAGCGATTTACAATACTCAAAAGCATCGTCGCCTATACTCTCTAATCCTTCAGGCAACACCAATTCAGGAAGAGACTCACAATACGCAAAAGCACTGCTCTTAATATGCCTTAAACTCGGCGGCAAAGTCACCTGCACAAGCGCCTTACACTGGTAAAACAACTGCGACGGAATCACACTAAGAGCGCTACCTAAAAAACTCACCTGCTTGAGCCCCGAACAATCCATAAAAGCACTGCTGCCAATAAGACTCATAGACTCGGGTATTTCAATGCGTTCCAGAGCAAAACAACCTCTAAAAGCCTCCTCCCCTATCGTCGCTACCGTATTAGGTAAGTTAATATCCTTCAGCTTAACGCAAAAAGCAAACGCTTGTACCCCAATAGCCGTCACCGAGTTAGGCAGCATCTCCACTTTAGTAAGATGATTACACCCCGCAAAAGCGCGATCCCCAATAGTGGTTACCCCACCCGAGACGCTAATCCGTTGCAAGCGCGTACAACCTTTAAATGCTTCATTTGCAATTGCTTTCACCGTATGAGGCAACGCTATATAGCCATCTGAAGGTATCTTAGCATCTTCACACTTGAGTAAAACCCCTTCCTTGATGAAAAGCGCTTCAACACCTTGCTGAGCCAACACAAGTCGTACGCCGAAAAACAATACTATAAACAAGTATTTATAAAGAGTCGTAGTCTTCATATCTTTATATATCAAAGGGCAAAAGTACAAAATAATTGCCAAATAGCAAAAAAAGCACCTCATTCGAACACACAACGAACACGTAACGAAGACACAACGAACCCCTCCCTACTTACAAAAAACTACATCAAAAAAACATAAAATCACCCCTACCCCACTCAACAACAATTTCTTACCTTTTACCTCTTACCTCTTATCTTATAAAAAAATCTTAAAAATATTTTTGCATTTCCACAAAAAGTATTACTTTTGCCGTTTGATTAATAACACCAAACAATTTTATACTTTTATAAACGAATATAAACAATGGCAGTACTCGAAAAGATTAGAAGTAAAACCGTATTCCTTATCGCGATTATAGGGCTCGCCCTCTTCGCTTTCATCATCTCCGATTTCATCGGTAAAGGGCGCTTTAGCAACCACATGCCTAACGAAATAGGTACCGTAAACGGCGAAGATGTCTCTATCGACGCCTTCCGCGCTCAAGTCGAAAACGCTACTCGTCAAGCTAACGGACAAGTAAGCAGCATCGAAGCCGCTAAATACGTGTGGGAACAAAAAGTCCAAGAAATCCTCCTCAACCAACAAATCGAAAAACTCGGCCTTAGTGTCGAAAAAGACCAAATCTTGGCTATCCTCGCTAAAACCCCTCTAGCGCAAAACCCTCAATTCGTGAATGAACTCGGCGTGTTCGACCCCCATAAATTCACTTCCTACTTAGCGACCCTCAAAAGCACCAACCCCGAAGCCTATGCTCAGTGGAAAATGCAAGAAGACGCTATCGTAGAGGGCGCTAAACAACAAATGTACTTCAGCCTCATCCGCGCTGGACTCGGCGTTACCAATACCGAAGCCGAAATGGAATACCACCAAGAAAAAGACCTCGCCGATATCAACTATGTTGCCCTCCAATACAGCAGCATCGACGATAAAAATATTACCGTTACCGATGGCGAGATTCAAGATTACATCAAAAAACACGAAAAACAATTCAAACAAGAAGCTTACCGCAACATCCAATACATCGTCGCTGCCGAAAAACCTTCAGCTAAAGATATGGAAGCTGAAAAACAAAGCTTGCTCAAACTCTTACAACCCGAAGTCGTGTACAACAGCAAAACCAATAGCAACGACACCCTCCCTGGATTTGCTAAAACTAAGAATATCAAAGAGTTCGTCGATCGCAACTCTAACGTACCTTACGATAGCACTTTCGTAAATAAAGACAATATCCGCTCTGCTTACGCCGATACTCTTTACGCTCTTCCCGTAGGTAAAGTATTCGGTCCTTACGAAGAAGACGGCAACATCAAACTCAGCCGTATGGTTGCCAAAGAGCCCGCCGGAGCCGTGAAAGCAAGCCACATCCTCATCGCCTACCAAGGAAGCCAAGCCGCTACTCCTAATACCACTCGTACTAAGGAAGAAGCTAAGGCTAAAGCCGAAGAACTCTTGGCAAAAGCCAAAACAGCAGGAACTGATTTCGCCGAACTCGCTCGCGAAAACTCTGAAGAACCTGGTGCTGCCTATAGCGGTGGAGACCTCGGATTCTTTGGAAAAGGCGCAATGGTAAAACCTTTTGAAGAATTTGCTTTCGCTAATCCCGTTGGCAACATAGGGCTTGTTGAAACCGACTTTGGGTTCCACGTTGTAAAAGTTACAGACAAAGCCGAAGCCGTAAACATCGCCACTATCAGCCGTGCAGTAGAACCTTCTGAAGCCACTGTAAGCGAGATTTTCTCTAAAGTTTCTAACTTTGAAATGAAAGCTTCTCAAAATCCAAAAGAATTTGCAAGCATCGCCAAAAAATCCGACCTTTCAGTACTCCGCGCCGATAACCTCCATAAAAACGACGACCAAATCATCGGTTTAGGTAGCAACCGCGCCATCGTACAATGGTTGTTCAATAAGGACACCAAAGTAGGTGACATCAAGCGATTCAACGCCGGAAGCAACAACATCGTCGCTCAATTAGTAAAACAAGGTGAAGAAGGACTTAGCTCTGTACAAGATGCCGCTCCTATCGTAAAACCTATCCTCATCCGCGAAAAGAAAGCCGCTATTTTAAAAGAAAAAGCCAAAGGCAACAGCCTCCAAGCCATCGCTTCAGCTAACAAAACTGAAGTAAAAAGCGCTACAGGTCTCGTGATGAAAAACCCAACTATTATAGGTGAAGGTCGCGAACCCAAAGTCGTAGGAGCCGCCTTCGGACTCAAACAAGGTCAAATCTCTAAACCCATCGATGGTGAAAACGCCGTATATGTAATCCAACTCACCTCAGCGACTATAGCCCCTGCAATCACCGATTACAGAACCCAAGCTGAAACCGTTGAAAATCTCCGTACCGAGCGTGCTGCACAAAGCATCCTCAAATCGTTGGAAAACAGCGCCACCATCAAAGAAAACCTAAGTTCATTCTATTAATAAAATAACGTCAGTTCAATATAACAGAATATTGATTTACAACTTTGTATCACAATATACTCATAAAATAATTCACCGTCAGGTGAAAATTCGTGTTTCACATACCCAGCTGCGCCAACTCGCTGGCTTTGTGGGAGTTTAAAATATTTTAATGACTATCAAAAAATTACTTATATCGAACTTACGTTAAAAATAGAAATCAGAAAATAAAAAATAGGAGTTAAAGAATCCCAACATTCTTTAACTCCTTTTATTTTGCCAATTAACATTTTATCCCTATCTTTGCCCTAAATAACCATTCACTTACTATCGCTACACTTTGTCAAAGTCCTTAATCGCCCGTGCGGCTCGCACCGTCATTCACCCCTCACTAAAACAAATAGCAATCACTTTTGCGGCTTGTCCCCCTTCGGGGGTTCGGGGGCCATCCCACCGCTCCCATTCCTTGCCCGTGCGGCTCGCACCTCCTACCATCATCGTAATTCCCCTGTTATGATTGAAAAAGACTATCTCAAACGCCAAATCGACCGTTTCTTTGAGGAACTCACTGCCCTACTAAACCCCAAGGCAGCCAAAGAAGAAGAACGCAAACAATTAGAGCTGCTGACTGAAAAATACACTCAGCACCATCTCACGTACTTCTTCAACACCCCCACCGAAACCCTCCTTTCAGAATACGAAAACGATGCCGAGGCGTTAGAAATCATCTCCGAATTGCTCCTCCAATCCAGTAACGAGCCCGCAATCCTACAGAAAACCGTCCACATCATCAAATATGTAGATGCCATCAGCAAAGACTTTTCGTTTAGAAGAAAAAACAACTTAGAAAAAATTAAACAACTCAAATATGAATAACGATTACAAAAATTTCAAGCAATTATTAGAGTATTTTGTAGCGCACTTAGAGTATTGCGTTACAAATAACAAACACAATAGAGGCTATGATAAATACATCAAACCTTTTGAAGAAAGTGGTAGCTTTAAAAAGAGTGGGCAAGGCTATAACGGAAACTTGATACAAAATCAGATAAAAAACTGGGAAAATTATACTAATGGGAAAATTGCTATAAGTACATACCCTCCTTCTTATACAGGCGCAGGAAACTATTTACATTGGGAAGGAACAGGATTAAATATTATAGCCCGTTGGAATGAATCTGCAGACAAAATAATTACTCTTGCTATAGAAAAATACCAGAGAAAAGCTGATGAAAAAGGAAGTTGGGAAGACTTAAAGATAAGTGAACCTATTGAAGATATAGGACTCTTTGATGACAAAGAACCTAATGAAAAACTTCAACATTTTTTTGATAAATATTACAGTCTATATATCAAGCTAAAGCCAGAAACAACTGAAAAAGCTAATAAATATGAGATATACGTTCAAAAACTGAAAAGCTCTAAAAACATCATTCTTACAGGTGCCCCTGGTACTGGTAAAACTTTTTTAGCTAAAGAAATAGCTAAACAAATGATAGGGGAAGACGATGAAGCCTTAGCAAAAAACCCTCAGTTTGGCTTTGTACAATTTCACCCTTCTTATGACTATACCGATTTTGTAGAAGGCCTCCGCCCTACTAATAACGACAATGGAAATGTTGGCTTTGAATTAAAAGACGGCATTTTCAAAAAATTCTGCCAACAAGCTAATAAAAAGAAAGATAACTTTGATGTGTTGTATAACAACTTTATAGACGATTTATTACAAAATCCTATAACACTTTCTACACCAACCCAAAAAAAGCCTTTTACCTTAGAAGCTAATAGTAAAAACTCTTGTGTGGCTATTCCTCAAACAGAAGTTGGTACACGTCTATCAATCACCAAAGAAATGATAGCAGCCTATCTTTACAATGGTGTGATAAGAGATTGGAAACCTTATTTAGTATCGGTAGCAGAGTATTTCAAAAATACTTATAATTTCAAACCCGAAAAAATAGGAAATGATAAAAACTACGTTTTTGTAATCGACGAAATCAACAGAGGTGAAATCTCTAAAATTTTTGGAGAGCTCTTTTTTAGTATCGACCCTACTTACAGAGGTGTAAAAGGAGCCGTCAAAACTCAATATGCAAATATGCAAGGTGATGATGTGTTTTTCTACGTGCCCGAAAACGTCTATATCATCGGCTGTATGAATGATATCGACCGAAGTGTCGAAAGTTTTGATTTTGCTATGCGCCGCCGCTTCACTTGGATAGAAGTTACTGCCGAAGAAAGCGCTATAAATATGGGACTGACTGAACCAATAACAAAAGCTATGAAAAAACTCAATGAGGCTATCGAAAATATAGCAGGCTTCAGCAGTGCCTACCATATAGGGGGTGCTTATTTTCTTGATACTGATGGCAATTGTATTCAAGATGAAGAATTAGAAAATGTATGGGACTATCGCATAGAACCTTTACTAAAGGAATATTTACGTGGTATGCCTAATGGAAAAAACGAGTTAGAAAAATTAAAAAATGCTTTCTTTGGTAATGAGGATAACGGACAATAATTATAAAGGAAAAGAGCTTAATTCTCAGTATATAGCGCACCTAACCCCTATTGCCAATCATAGTATAACACACTTACTGAGTGAAAATCCTAATTTGTTAGTTTTCCCTCAGTCTTTGGAAAAATATCTCAACAAACCTATTTTCAAGATTGAAGGAGACAAGTTGTATACTAACAACATAATGGGATTTGTAGGGCGTAACACAAGTAAGATTACTATCACTTCCCGTTTTGCAAAAGATGATAAGAATGATTTCTTTTTGCACTATATGTTGCAAAAAGTATTAGCTACTAACATCTTTAATTTTGAACAGAGCCCTAACAACGAAGAAACTATTTGGGATTTTTGGCTCTACTTATTTCCTTTTTGCTTAAAAAAAGCTTATGCACAAGGGCTTTATAAAGCTTACCAACGCAAGCAATATAATGATACAAATGTAAAAGGAACTATAGATGTAAAACGTCATCTACTTAAAAACCTACCTTTTGCAGGCAAAATAGCTTATACAACCAAAGAACATAGCTACGATAATCCTCTATCGCAACTCATCCGCCATACTATTGAGTACCTAAAAACACATCCTATAGGCAATACCTTGCTGAATACAGATGCCGAAATGCGAACTATGGTTAGCCAATTTGTTTTTCACACTCAAAACACCTATAACAAAAATGCTCGGCGTAAAGTGATAATGGCAAATGCCAAGCCCTTTGTACATCCTTATTTTACAGAGTATGCTCCTCTGCAAAAAATATGTTTGAACATCCTAAACCACGAAAAACTGACATTCGGCGAAGAAAAAGATAAAATACACGGACTCCTTTTTGACGGCGCTTGGCTGTGGGAAGAATACCTAAACACTTTTTTAAACGAAGGTTTTGAACATCCTGAAAATCTCACAGGTAAAGGAAAAAAATACCTTTTTAAAAATAGCAAACAACCTATCTACCCCGATTTTATCAGCAGAAGTGGCTCTCCAAAACTTGTAGGAGATGCTAAATATATACCTTTAGATAGACACAAATTTTACGAGGACGATTCAGAAAAAGCGACGAGCATCTACTACAAAACGATTACGTATATGTACCGTTTTGAAACAAATAGAGGTTTTCTACTTTATCCTTGTAGCAAAATAGATAGCGACGAACCTTTTTTTTCTGAAGAACTCTATATAGACGGGAATGCCGAAAATAGAATTTTAGAAAAAATAGGATTGCATATTCCTCAAGAAACTGAGAGCTTCCAAGAATTCACAATGAGAATAGGTAATAATGAACAAGCCCTAAAAGAACACCTTTCCAAAAATCATTACCTCAACCCCAGTCCCTTATAACAAAACATTAACTCCCAACAACATATCACAATATACTCACAAAACAAACCACCGTCAGGTGAAAATTCGTGAGATAATCTAATACCAACTACTCTATACAATCCCCTTTTCGTGTCAATTCGTGTTCACATACCCAGCTGCGCCAACTCGCTGGCTTTGTGGGAGTCTCTCCATTATTCTCATCCCTCCCATCCCCCGCCCGTACGGCTCACACCTCCCACCCCTCCCAGTACTCCCACCCCTCCCATTATTCCCACCGCTCCCACTAATCGCCCGTGCGGCTCGCATCGTCTCTCGTCTCTCGTCATTCGTAATTTGTCTCTCGTCATTCTCTGCCCCCTCCGAGACCTTCAGAGCACCTCCTAGATACTCCCTCCTAGTCTTTCCTCATTTATTCTCACTAAAACAAATAGCAATCACTTTTGCGGCTTGTCCCCCTTCGGGGTTGTCGGCAATTGCCGAGTAAGTGAGTCGGGGGCCATCCCACCTCTCCCACTATCCCCACCCTCGTCTCTCGTCATTCGTCATTCGTAATTTGTCTCTCGTCATTCTCTGCCCGTGCGGCTCGCACCGTCATTCGTCTCTCGTCATTCGTCTCTCGTCATTCTTCCCTCATATTTCGTCATTCGTATTTCGTAATTCGTAATTATTTCTTATCTTTGCCTCAAAATAACAAGAACACTATGGAATACATAATAAATATTAGGGCACAAGGTTCAAAATTGAATGCTTTTTTAAACTTCATAGAAAGTCTCGATTTCGTCGAAATTTTTGAAGTAAAAAAACAAAATACAGAAACTATTACATCAGAGAAAGCTGTGATCAAAGAGCAAAAGGCCTTTAAGAAAAAACTTTTTGATGCAATGCAAGAGGCTGAAGATGTACGTGCTGGAAAAAAAGAAGCCATCCCTTTTGAAAGTTTTATCAATGGACTATAATTTTTATGTACTAAAAAGTTTTGAAAAAGAAGCTAAAGCTTTATTAAAAAAATATAAAAGTCTATCCAAAGACTTGCTGAAACTCCAAACAGAAATAGAAACAAACCCCCTCTTAGGCGTGAATTTAGGAGGTGGATACAAAAAGTTACGTTTGAATATTTCTTCTAAAAACAAAGGAAAAAGTGGGGGAGCAAGAGTTATCACTCACGAAATAATTATCAGTATTAAAGAAGAAAATGATACAAAATCTGTACTTTTTGTCTCTATTTATGATAAATCTGATTTTGAAAGTATTGATATAACTCTTTTAGAAAATTATGTCAATGAATTTCGAGAAAACGAAGTTAATAAACCCAAAGAAAAAAAATGAATAAACTAAATATCATCCTATTACTCCTTACCCTTCACTTCTCCCTCTTCACTTATGCTCAAGAAAATAGTGACGACGGCTTGATTGGCTCTACACAAAGCTCAACTGCCAACCCCTCAACGGTCGATACTCATTATCTCGAAGACCAATTCTATGTCGGTCTCACCTACGATTATCTCGCCGGCAAAGCCAGCAGTGTCGTGCAGCACAACCTCTCCCACGGCATCCACTTAGGCTTCATCCGCGACCTTCCCATCAACCAAAAACGAAATCTCGGCTTTGGCATCGGATTAGGTTATGCTTACGATGTGGTGTATAACAATATGGTAGCCAACAAAACCGCAACAGGTGTCAGTTACGAAATAGTCGAACATTTCCGCGATTTGAACATCAGCAAAAACTATTTCAAAACCCACGCCATCGAAATGCCTTTAGAATTCCGATTCCGTACCTCCACCCCCACATCTCACAAATTCTGGAGAGTATACGCAGGAATGCGCATCGCCTATCTCTTAGGCGGCAGAAGCCTGTACACCGCCAACGATATCGACACCTCCTTCCAAAACCCCGACATCGTTAGAAAATTCCAACTAAAAACCTTTGCCGCTTTTGGTTATAATGCTCTGAATTTCTTCGTGCAGTACAACCTCTCACCTTTGCTAAAGGACGCAAAAACCACCGATGGCACAAGCCTCAGTTCTAATGTATTACAAATAGGTCTCATCTTTTATATACTCTAATGGACAAAAATATCACACGCTGGCGACTCATCTTGGGTCAAGATGCAAATGCTTTGGGTGAAGTATCACTCAACGAACAGCAATCACTGATGGACGCTACCCTTGCCGCCCTCTACGACGATACCGACGGCAATGGCAACGGCGGCGGCAAACGCTCGGCAGGTTTGGGCAACTCCGCCCCTAACTTAGCCAAGTGGCTCACCGATGTACGTTCCTTCTTCCCCCCCGATGTAGTGAGCGTCATTCAAACCGATGCTATCGAACGCAAAGGTCTCACCAAACTACTCTTTGAACCCGAAACCCTCAAAAACGTAAAGCCCGACATCTCTATGGTCGGCACTCTAATGGCACTCAAAGACCAGATTCCCGCCAAATCCAAAGATACCGCCCGCGAGTTAGTCAAAGAAGTCGTCAATGAGATAATGAAACGTATGGAGCAAGACCTGCGCCGTGCCGTTACGGGCGCTCTCAACAAAAAAGCACATACCCCCATCGCCAATTTCTCATCAACCGATTGGAAACGAACCATCCAGCGCAACCTCAAAAACTACGACACCGCCACCAAGCGTATCATCCCCGAAAAATTCTATTTCTTTGAGCGCACTCAAAAACAGAAAAACTGGACGGTAATCCTCGACATCGACCAAAGTGGGTCTATGTGCGATTCCATTATCTACTCATCGGTAATGGGCTCCATCTTTGCAAGTATGCCCGCCCTCGATACTCACGTAGTAGTGTTCGACACCGAAATAACCGACCTCACCGAAGCCTGCCGTCAAGACCCCGTCGATATGCTCTTTGGCGTGCAATTGGGTGGAGGAACCGACATTAATAAGTCTGTAGCCTATTGCCAAACACTCATTGAGAACCCCCGCAAAACGATGTTCATCCTCATATCCGACCTCTATGAAGGTGGAGTGCGCTCCGGACTACTACGTCGTCTAAACGAGATGCATCAGGACGGCGTAAAAGTATTGGTACTCTTAGCTCTTTCCGATAGTGGTCGTCCCGATTACGACGAAAAACTCGGCAAGGAAATCAGCAAACTCGGCATCGCTTGTTTCGCCTGCACCCCCGATCGCCTCCCCGAGCTCGTCGAAAACGCCCTCAAAGGCAACGACCTCAAAAAATTTGAAAGTAAAAACAATGAAACTATAAACTAATTTGCTAATTTGCTAATTCCCCAATTTGCTAATTTACTAATTTCTCGCAGCGTCTCTCCGAGCCCCTCAGAGCCCCTCAGAGACCTCAGATTTTTCACTTCTCACTCCCTTCGCCGTCAGGCGAAAATTCGTGTAAATTCGTGAAATTCGTGGGCAAAAAAACTCTTGCAGCGCCAGCTGCCCAACATCACTCGGCATTCGTCACTCGGAAATTTTCAGAGTTTCTCTGAAAACTCCATTGATTACACTGATATTCAATAACTTTTTGCGGCTAGTCCCCCTTCGGGGAAGTCTGCGAGAGCAGAGTATGTGGGGGGCCATCTTTTAACTTTTAACACTTAATTCAAAATTCAAATGAAAAAACATTCTAAAGTTTGGAACGAAACCAAAACACACGACTCTTGGTCTATTTTTAAAATAATGGGTGAATTTGTTCACGGTTATGAACAAATGAGCTCCATAGGCCCCTGCGTATGCATCTTCGGATCTGCACGCATCAATCCCGGAACCCCCTACTACGACCTCACCGTGCGTATTGCCCAAAAAATAGTCGACGAAGGCTTTGGCATCATCACTGGCGGAGGCCCCGGCATTATGGAAGCCGGAAACAAAGGCGCTCACCTCAACAAAGGCGTATCTGCCGGACTCAATATCGACCTGCCCTTCGAGCAAACCAACAACCCTTATATTGACCACGACAAGAACATCAAATTCAACTATTTCTTTGCGCGCAAAGTAATGTTTGTGAAATACTCCAAAGCCTTCATCGCTATGCCAGGTGGCTTTGGCACCCTCGACGAACTTTTCGAAACTCTCACCCTCGTACAAACCCATAAAATCGACAAAATCCCTATCATTTTAGTAGGCACAGACTATTGGAGCGGACTTGTAGAGTGGATAAAAACAATATTGTTAGAAAAATTCAACAACATCAGTCCCGAAGACTTAGATTTGTTCCATTTGGTAGACACCGAAGACCAAGTCATTAAAGTCATCGAAGACTTCTATTTCAACAAACAACAACTAAAACCAAATTTCTAAAAAAAATGAAACTCTTTGCTCTATTTTTACTTACCTTAGCTTGGGCTTGCCACCCTTCCAACAGCAACACACCTCAATCCGAATTTACCATCAACGATTGGGGTGCTCAATACGATGAAATAAGAATAGCCGATGAAGATGAGCAACTTGTCTATATAAACAAAGGTGATAAATGGGGCTTAGCAAGGTATGATGGCAAGGTAATATTTCCTCCTAAGTACGATAATATACATATTACAGTTGCTAAATACAAAAAAGTTGAAAATATTATCAATCCGGTAATTGCAATCCTTACTCTTAACGGCAAAGAAGCTTTGTATAGGGTTTGGCCATCAAATTGTGATCATTACCACAATTGTGATAAAACTGAGATGGCTCCTTTTGCTTATAACTTTCAGTCGTCTGTGAATGATTCTGACCGTTTAGGCATCATAATTGCACGAAATGAAAAGAATTATTTTAGCCTTTTTAATCTGGAAGGTACAGAATTATTAACTCCTTTGTACGAAGATCTTATAATTAAAGATACTTTGTTGTATGGCTATTTGAACCATCATTGGGAGGTATATAATTGGTGGGGAACCGAGTTTATCAGTTCTGAAGAAAAGCCTGCCGACCCTAATTGCGGTATCATTCCTTTTATGCACAATGATAAGTGGGGAGCTTTCAACCTCAAAACCCAAGATAGCATTCCTAATGAATACGAGCTGTTTGATGCCTATGATGAGTATTACGAATGTGCTCGCGTCAAGAAAAACAACAAATGGGGCTACCTCAATACCAAAGGCGAAGAATATATCCCTATAAAATACGATACACTCGGAACATTTCAAGATTTTGGTGAGGAAAAAGCAATAGCCATAGCACGCCTACAAAATAAATGGGGTGCCATTGATACCGACGGGAATATTGCCATTCCGTTTGTATACGAAGCTATTGTAAATAACCTCGATAATCATTATTACAGAAAGGTGAAAAAAGATAATCAATGGGGATTGCTCACCTGTGAAGGAAAAATGGCTTTGCCACCAAAATATGAAGATATCAAAGATTTTTTCTATGGATTTTCTGAAGACGATGATAATGAAGCCTTTTTTGTAAAACAAAAAAACAAATGGGGCATTGTAAAAACCTTTACAAAAGAAGTGTTACTCCCTCCCATTTACGATAGCATACAAACAATCGAAAATTATGAGCTACTAAAACTGTGGAAAAACGGCAAACAAGGCTATGCCGATGCCATCACGTACAAAGTGCTCATCAATCCTATATATGAGGAAGCCCTTTATTTCATCAACAATTGCGCAAGTGTAAAAAAACAAGGAAAGTGGGGTGCTATCAATCGCAAACAACAAGTAGTGATACCCTTTGAGTACGATTCGTTAGGACATTGCGCTCATCATCGATTCTTAATAACAAAAAATGGTAAAAAAGGACTTATAACCGACAAAAATATCCTCATAACTCCACTGTACGACGATTTAAAAAGAGATTTTCAAGGGTTTGCTTTTGCTAAAACAGCAGGAAAATGGCAAATCATCAACGAAATAACTGGAAAATCCCTCACCAAACCTATTTACGATGCAATAGAAGGATTAAATGTAGGATATGAAACATCCGAAGGTGAAAATGAAGACACCTTTGAGTACACCTTTTTTGATGAAACCTATTACCAAATTTTTACAGTAAAGAAAAATAACAAATACGGTTGGGTAAACAACCAAGGAAAAGAACTTACTCCTATAAAATACGATGAAATAAGCCACAGTTACGGCGGACTTAGTGTCGTAAAAGTAGGGAATAGCTATGGTATTATCAACCTTGAAGGAAAAGAAATATTGCCGCCTATATACGATGATATCAAAAAAATTAATGAAGATAAAATAAAAACTGGATACGAAAAAGGAAGTATCAATTATGCTACACAAAAAATTACTTTCAACACCCAAAAAAGGGCGTGGCAAAAATATCTTGCCGTGCGAAAGAAAAATAAGTGGCAGCTCATCGATAAAAACGGAAAAGCCATTACTTCTTTGAAATACGATGTCCTATCCAATGAAACAATGGATTTTAACTCAGGGTTGGGTATTAACCAGATTATACCTTTTTTTGTAGGTGGCAGGTGGGGTTTTGTGAGACCAGATGGATCGGAAATACCCCCTCGCTATGACAGAATCATAAGTCACGATAACAATTTTATAAAAGTAACCACAAATAGCAGTAAAGTTTTGGGGGTAATTTATGGTGAATTCTACATCGATTATTGGGGAGTATGCCAACAAAACTGCTACAATGCCCCCGCCGATCACCCCAAACAAGAATAAATCTCAGTGCTAAAGTCCCCCATTCCTCACTTATAATCAAAATTATAGTCAATCAGAATTGCTTTACAAAATTTGCATCGTCAATCCCCTGCCCGTGCGGCTCGCACCTTTGCCAAAGTTGACTACTCTGATTATCAATAATTTTTGAAGTATGTTATGTAGGGGCGTTTTGCAAACGCCCACATAAATAAAACTTTTCGGACACCTTCTTTTATCTCACATCACAAAGCAATCCAAAAACCCTCAAAATCACTGCTCCCACCCCTCCCACCCCTCTCACCATTCCCACCTTTCCCACTGCTCCCACCGCTCCCACTACTCCCACTACTCCCATTCCTCCCACCACCCCCCTTTCCGGCTTGTCCCCCTTCGGGGGTTCGGGGGCCCTCGTCTCTCGTCATTCGTCCCTCGTCATTCGTCCCTCGTCATTCGCCCCTCGTCATTCGTCCCTCGTCATTCGTCCCTCATCATTATAATAAAATGTTAATTTTTTTTGTATAAATCATAAAAAAGATATACCTTTGCAGGGTCAAATCTGAAATTATTATAACATCATTTATCAATAAAAAATGAGAACACATATCAGAAAAGAAGTTTCATCAATCGCTCATCAGCCCGCCGGCTCCGTTGAGGAAACTCGTTTCGAGAAAATCCACAACATCATCTTCTCGAACTCAGTAACCGCTTCAATTAGTGTCGCACACGAAATCGCCGACCTTATCAAAAAGAAACAAGCCGAAGGCAAAAAATGCGTATTAGGCTTAGCCACTGGATCCTCTCCAGTAAAAGTTTACGACGAACTTGTGCGTATGCACAAAGAAGAAGGCCTTAGCTTCAAAAACGTAATTACCTTCAACTTAGACGAGTATTATCCAATGGAAAAACAGGATATACAAAGTTATTGGTACTTTATGCACGAACACCTCTTCAACCATATTGATATCCCAAAAGAAAATATCAATATCCCTAACGGAACCGTATCTCACGACGAGTTAGAAGCCTACTGCGCTAATTACGATAAAAAAATCCAAGATTGCGGCGGAATCGATTTCCAACTCCTCGGTATCGGTCGTACAGGCCACATCGGCTTCAACGAACCTGGTTCTAACCGCAACTCCGGTACCCGCATCATCACCCTCGACCATATCACACGCGCCGACGCCGCCGAAACCTTCCACGGTATCGACAATGTACCTCGTCAAGCCATTACAATGGGTATACGCACCGTGTTAAAAGCTCATCGCATCGTATTGCTTGCTTGGGGTAGTAGTAAAGCATCTATCGTAGCCAAAGCCGTCGAAGGCGATATCACCCCCGAAGTACCTTCAAGCTACCTACAACTCCACGAAAACACTACTTTTGTATTAGACGAAGAAGCTTCTTCCGACCTCATCCGTATCAAAACCCCTTGGCTCGTTACCGATGTACAGTGGAACGAAGACCTCAAAGCGAAAGCTATCGTTTGGCTTTGCGAACACCTTAATAAAACAATCCTCAAACTCACCGATTCCGATTACAACGAGTACGGTATGTCCAAACTCTTGGCTGAATCAGGTCCTGCTTACGATTTGAACATCGCTATGTTCAACCGCTTGCAACACACCATTACTGGATGGCCAGGAGGTAAACCTAATGCCGACGATACAAACCGCCCTGAACGCGAACATCCTCACAAAAAACGCGTAATCATCTTCAGCCCTCACCCCGACGACGACGTGATTTCTATGGGTGGTACTTTCGACCGCTTAGTCTCTCAAGGTCACGAAGTACACGTCGCTTACCAAACTTCCGGTAACTTTGCCGTATCCGACCACGAAGCACTTAAATTCGCCGAAGTATTCAAAGATATAGCCAAAGAAAACAAAGCCGAAGTAGCCGTAATCAACGAGATTATTAGCAACATCACCAACAAAAAATCCAACGAAATCGATAGCCTCCTCGTACGCCAACTCAAAGGCAACATCCGTCGCCACGAATCATTGGCTGCTACACGCTACGAAGGAGTTCCTGATAAACACGTACACTTCCTCAACTTGCCTTTCTATGAAACAGGTGGCGTGAAAAAGAACCCTATAGGTGAAGCCGATATCAAAATCATTATGGATTTGATTGAAGAAGTAAAACCTCACCAAATCTATGCCGCTGGTGACCTCGCCGACCCTCACGGTACTCACAAAGTATGTCTTGACGCTATCTTTGCTGCTTTGAAAAACTTAAAACACAAAGATTATATGAAAGACTGCTGGGTATGGTTATACCGTGGAGCTTGGCACGAATGGGATATCCACGAAATCGAAATGGCAGTCCCTATGAGTCCCACACAAGTACTCAAAAAACGTCAAGCCATCTTCTTCCATCAATCTCAAAAAGATGGTGCTATGTTCCAAGGAGACGACTTGCGCGAATTCTGGCAACGCGCCGAAGCTCGTAACAGCGAAACCGCTCGTCGTTACCGCAATTTAGGCTTCGCCGACTATGCCGCTATCGAAGCTTTCAAACGTTACTTCTTCTAAGAATTTAATAATTTTTTTATAGAAGAAACTTTCTAAAAAGTTTATAAAAATAAAATGAGGTTATCTAACAATAGATAGCCTCATTTTTATTCATTACATCTAATTTTCTAATCCCCCTCCGAGATCCTCCAAGTCTCTCTGAGATTTTCCCTCCCTCGTCTCTCGTCATTCGTCTCTCGTCATTCGTCTCTCGTCATTCGTCTCTCGTCTCTCGTCATTCATTTTCACGAAAACATTTCTTTTACTTTCTCAAAGAACGACTTGTCGTTCTTATCAGGTTTAGGACTGAAATGCTCATCCTCTTGCATCTTTTTAAAGAAATCTTTTTGCTCGTCGTTCAAGTGTTTAGGAGTCCATACATTCACGTGAACAATCAAATCACCTGTTGCGCGTCCTTGCAAGTTAGGGATACCTTTACCGCGCAAACGCAGTATTTTCCCCGATTGTATGCCCTCTTCTAATTTGATGCGCACCTTGCCTGTTACCGTTTCTATTTCCTTAGTAGCTCCTAAAACAGCTTCAGGAAAACTGATATACAAATCGTAATGCAAGTTATCCCCTTCGCGTTTAAGGGTTTCGTGTTCTTGTTCTTCAATGAGAATCAGAAGGTCACCAGGCACACTATTCTTCACAGGAGCTTCATTCCCCTTGCCACTCATACTGAGCTGAATGCCCTCCATCACCCCTGCTGGGATATTGATAGAGATAGTCTCTTCAACCGTTTTCAAACCTTGTGAATCAGTATCAGCACCGCGTTTATCAATCACCTCACCAGTGCCGCCACAAGCAGTACAAGTAGATGCCGTTTGCATCATACCAAGCATTGTATTCACTTGTCGCACCACCTGTCCGCGACCATTACACGTTGGGCAAGTTTTGTAAGTTGTATCTTCAGCTTTTACTTTGCGGCGTACTTTTATTTTCTTCTCAGTACCTTTTACAACGTCTTCTAAGGTAACTTTCACACGTATACGCAAGTTTTCACCTTTCACATATACCTGCTGACTGCTGCCTCCAAAACCGCTAAAACCACCAAAATTCCCTGAAAAATGACCGCCAAATATATCGCCAAACTGACTGAATATATCGTCCATTGAGAAACCACCGCCTCCCATACCACCTTCAAAGGCAGCGTGACCAAAGCGGTCGTACTGAGCGCGTTTGTTCTCATCGCTGAGCACCTCGTAGGCTTCAGCAGCTAATTTAAAATTCTCTTCAGCTTGTTTGTCTCCAGGATTCTTGTCAGGGTGATATTTTAATGCTTGTTTGCGGTATGCTTTTTTTATTTCGGCAGCCGTAGCTGTTTTCTGTACTTCTAATATCTCGTAGTAATCTCTTTTCATTTTAACCTTCTTATTGTGCTACTACTACTTTAGGAAAACGTATTATTTTATCACCTAATTTGTAGCCTGCTTGCACTACATCCACTATTCTGCCTTTATATTCAGGCGATGGTGCAGGAATGAGCGTAATTGCCTCGTGAATTTCACTGTCGAATACATCGTTTGGAGCAACGTCCATACGCTCTAAACCTTTAGATTTTAGTGTATTGATAAGTTTGTTGTAGATGAGTTTCACCCCTTGTAGCGTATTCTCATCTGCTGTTTTAGAGAGTTCCACCAAAGCACGGTCAAAATCATCTACTATAGGCAACATAGCTGACAAAATGTCCTTTCCTGCAGTAGCGATTAACTCCTCACGTTCCTTAATAGTTCTACGGCGGTAGTTGTCAAACTCGGCAAACAAACGCAAATAGCGATCTCTTTCCTTGTTGAAATACTCATCCGTTTTTTCAGGTTCGTTGGGGTCTTTATACATAATCTGCTCTTCATCAGTAGGTTCTGAAGTATGAGCAGGTTCTTCTTCTAATGGAGGCTGTTCAATAGGTTCTTCCTCTACTGGAACAGGATCTTCCTCTACCGGAGGTTGCTCTATAGGCGCTTCTTCCTCTGTTTCAGGCTCTTCTTCCTCTGTTTCAGACTCTTCTTCCTCTTCTTCAGACTCTTCTTTTTCAAAAGGCTCCTCAGACTCTTCTTCCTCTTCTTCAGGTTCTTCCTCTTCTTCTGGCTCTTCCTCTTCTTCAGGTTCTTCCTCTTCTCCTGCTTCAGGCTCTTCCGATTCTTCTTCTGTTTCAGGTTCTTCTTCTTCTTCAAAAGAGTCGTCGTCGTCTTCTAAGTCAAAAGGCATCTCGTCCTCATCGGAGTCATAAAAGTCCTCATCTTCAGGAATTTCTACTGTTTCGTACATATCCTCTTCAGGAGTGTAATCCACAGGGTCTTGTTCAAATTCAAAATCGTCTTTGTTAATATCTTCAGTACTCATAATGATTCTTATTAGATTTATTTCGTATTTTGATAGCAAACAATTTGCCATTTACAAAAACAGTGCCATTTTGGCAGTTTGAGCCACTCGTACAATTGTTTACCTCCACTCTACCCTACTGCCGTACGATTGTATTTCCTTCACAAAATCGGGAGTAATTTTCAAGTGCAGTTTGAGCACAATTTCATCTTCAGTTTCACTCATCACCTCTTGCGAAGAGTGCAAAGGCATCGCTTTGAGGTATTCAGCGGGGTTAGGCACAAAAAGCGAGTCGGTAGGTAACTTTTTAAAGGCGAGCACCACCTCTTCCGCTTGCGTACGCTCGTTGTCTATCCACGCCCCAAAACTATCGTCAAAAAAGTGCTCTACGCCCTCCGGTACAGGATGCTGAAACTTCACCCCCCGCTCATCGTCTAAGTGCTTAATTCTATCCAAGCCAAACACCCGCAACGCTTCTTTCTCCACATCCCACGCTAATACATACCAACGTCTTTGCGCTTCTTTCAGCAAATAAGGCTCTATCGTGCGCACCACCGGCTGTTTGTTTTTATCCCAAAACTTATAGTAATGCAACGCTACCTGTCGCTTTTCTTTGATAGCCCTAAGCAGCGGCGACAAATATTCCGTACCCGCAGGCAATCGCTTTTCAAACTGAATAACCTCAGAAAGATTGCCATAATTCTGCAACGCTCTAAACACATCAAACGCTTCTAATAAATTCTGAGTATAGAGGTCGTTATCTTCTGTGATTTCGTATGCTTTAAGAGAGTTGTTATACTCAATTTTTATGTGGTAGATTTTCTCAATATCTTGTTTATCACGGAGAAAAGTACGATCAGTAAACATCTCAAGATCGCAATATTCGTCACTTTTTTGTAAAGCTCTTATCAAATCTTCATACGAATGAGGCTTCATACGCAGGCGTTCCACAATAAAACGGTGTCTTAAAAACTTCTTCATTTTATTATTTTTTTGCAAATATACAAACTTTTTTCTTCAAGCGACAGTTTTTGTCGCCCTTGCTATCGACTTTTGCCCCAACAAATAACGATTTATATGAATATAGCCATTGTTGGGGGACGTGATTTTAGCGATTACACCCTACTGAAAGAAAGTATTTTAGCGTATATCAACACGCACGAAAAACCCGAAAATATCGTATCGGGTGGTGCTAAAGGAGCCGACACTCTCGCCGCACAATTTGCTGCCGAGATGGGTATTCCTCTCCTCGTTTTCAAACCCGACTATCGAAAGTATGGGCGTGGGGCTACCCTTGTGCGCAACACCCAAATTATTGAAAATGCTGAAGTGGTTTTTGCCTTCTGGGACGGACAGTCAAAAGGCACTAACGACAGCATTAAAAAAGCCAAAAAGATTGAAAAAGAGCTACATATCATCAAGTACAAACAAAGCATTCTTACCTCTTAACTCTTACCTCATAGCTAAAAAAACAAGGCAAAAGGACGTACTTATCATTTTATTTTGTATATTTGCTGGCAGAAACTCATAAAACATATTTTATAGTAAAAACTAGATAAACACAAAATAAACATATTAGTAGCGTTTCGCTTTTATTTTCTAAGCTCGAAATACGACCAATTTTTCAATAGTGTACAGAAAGTAAAGACGGAAGCGTTCGCGTATGCGGGCGTTCCTTTTGCTTTACACTATGCCTTTGGTCGGGCAACGAGCTAAGTAAAACGGGATGCCCGCAAACTATTTTTGTAAAACATTGGGGAAGCCGAAAACCATTTAGAGTAGGCACTCACTAAAAACTATATTTAATTATGTTACATTGTAAATGGTGTGGAAAACCTTTAAAAGATGGGAGGATTGTAAGATCTTCAAGAGAAAATGTCATTGAATGGATAGCAAGTGATAACGTCTATTGCTCTTCAAGATGTAGAGATGCACACGAAAAAACGCTTCAAAGGAGGGATGAGAATGCACCTCCTAAAAAGAAAACATCAATTTTGTTACGGATTCTTTTATTCCCTTTCAAAGTAATTTGGTGGGTTTTAAAATTCTTCTGGAAAATTATTGGTAAACAAAATTATATGAATGCAGATATATAATAAATCAGTATATTTGCACAATCAAACATAAAGTAATAACTAAAACAATAATAGTATGAGTAAAATAGAAAATCATTCTATTTTTGGAAGTTACTCCCAAAACGAAAATAGAGTAACTGCTGCCCTTTTACAAATCTTAAAAATAGGCGGCACAGAGTTCATTTCCGATTTTATAGCAAGTATCGAAGAAGTTGAATTTCCATCAAAGGAAATCAACATTACTACTCAAACAGGTGAGGAAAATAATGTATATGATGGTTTGTTAGAGTGCGACTTTTCTTTCAGAATATTCATTGAAAGTAAAATAGGAAATAACAAAGTTGATAAAAAACAACTTAATGGACTCATTCAAAATGCCCAATTACACCCAAAAACCTACATTATCTACATCACTTCCGATAGTAAAAAACCTCAAATTTTAAAGGACAAAGTTAATGATGTAGAGCGACTCTTTTGGATCAATTGGAAACGAGTAAATGACATTCTCAAGAATGAAATAGTAAAACCAGAGTCAGAAGTACTATCTTTTCTTATCACTGAATTTGAAAAACTGCTTGAAGAATTTAACTTACTTGATAAACCTGAAGAAAGGGTACAAATAGCTGCAGGTGGTTTTGGTGAAAACATTGCAGAAAAATACCTTTTTTATGCTTGTCAAAATGAAAGAAGTAGCAAAGAAAGTGGTTATTTAGCTTTCTATCATAAAAAAGCAATCAAAAGCCTATTCAAAATAGAAAATGTAAAAGACAATACAGACTTGAATGAAGAGGCAAAAAACAATGAAAAAGTAGCTCAATATCTTAAAGAACGAGATACTACTTATAGAGGGGATAGACGCAAGTTTTATCTCCTAAGAAAAGTCATCCCAGAAGATATAGGAAAAAAAGAACTTCCTCAAATTAATATCATTCACAAAGGAGAAGGTAGAGGAAAAGCTTATACAATGGGGGTTTATCGTTACACTACTATTGATAAATTCCTAAAGGCTGAAACTACTACTGATTTATAGGAATAATAAAACACCCCAAAGCACAATGCCTTGGGGTGTTTTATTATTATCCTAATAGTATTCTCTATTTGTTCAATTCATCATAATTCACACCTTGATAATCAGTTGTTTTTGAATTATGTTATGTAGGAAAGTCAGCGATAGCTAAGTATGTGCTGCAACACCTACACAAATAAAACCTTTCGGACAGCCTCAGCCGTTAAAATTCCGCATACTACCTATTCCCATACAAAAAAGCAAATAATCCATTTATTTTTGTATCTTTGCCCAAACTCCCTGAATTTTAGCAGCTTTTTCATTCAAATAATTTCTGAGTATTTATGTTTTTAAGAAAATACAGTCACAATATATACAAAGCACAAGTAGTGTTATTTCTGGTATTTATATTTCTAACTGCTGTATATTACAACTATCCACAAGCACATCGCTTTTTCAATAGAATGTGGTATGAAAATTTTTCTTTCAGTTTTGATTATCTATTTTCAGCTATAATGACAGTATTGTTCGCTTGTTTTTTTTGGATAATATTAGTGTATCCTTTCATTCTTCTATTTTCTATATTTTTTATGAAAATGGGATGGAAAAAGATAATTGTATTGCTAATTCTCTCTCTAATAAGCTTTTTTTGTGAATTTTCTCTATACACCATACCCAATCAACGAATGTTTAAGGAGAGAAGAAAACAAAATCCCAATGAAATTCCCACTGAGCAAACTCAAAAAGTAAATGACAATTACCAAATTCGATTACAAAATTTGCGTCACAACACTTTGCCAAAGTTTTAATTGCTTGTCGTGCTACGACCTTTGGCAAAGTTGATTAAGACTTTTAATTCACCGTCAGGTAAAAATTCGTGAGATAATACAAAGCAAAGAGTTCTATACACCCCCAATTTCGTGAAAATTCGTGTTTCACATACCCAGCTGCGCCAGCTCGCTGGCTTTGTGGGAGCTTATCTCTATAAATTACCCCTATTTAGCCTCACAATCCACAAAACCCAGCAGCGCCAGCCGCCAATCCCTCCGCACCATCTTATGTTAATTCTTACTTGTCAATTGTTAATTGAATTAGCTCTTCACATTAATTTTTTTTGATTTCCACTAAAAAATCATTACCTTTGTCAGCATATTAGCTTTTAAATTCCTAAACAGATGAGATTTTACTTGTTACTAATCGCTTTTTCATTCTTTTTTTGCTCTACCCAACAACAGAAAAGCAACAAAAATACCATAGAGAAAGCACAAAAATCCAATGAAAATGAAATTCTGAAAATTAAATATTTTTATGTGAAACCTGACATTCCTATAAATGTTGGTAAAGTAGCATTAGAGAGAGTTGAAATTACTAAAAATAGATATTTAATCTATAAAGAAAATTATAATGAGGGCGTTCAGCTTAAAAATTCTATTATAGTGGATATCCCTTTCAATGCAGATAGTCTTTTTTCATCAATACCTGAAGCATTTCTCAATAATGCTAAAGTATATCCTTTTCTAAATTTTAAAAATAGTTATAATCGCAGCTATGAACGTTTCCTTCTTTTTAGGCAGAAAGATACTATTGTATGGAATATTAAATACCAACTGCTCCCTGAAGATTTCGTTTTCTACAAGAATTTTAAAGAATTCCGATTGGAACAATTAAGAAATAAGAGAATTAAATAAACTCCCTAAAGATGAAAAAAATCATTATACTAATTTTAATAATTGCGGTGGCTTGCCGTAATTCTCAACAAAATAATAAAGCAGACGCGCCTCTTGAGGAGCAAGTTCCGCTAAATGAGGATATCATCTCTGAAGAAAATCCTCAGGAAAATACTCCTGAAATAAATCTGGATTACCAAGCATTTATAGAAAATAAAAATGATACAACCAATATAAATAGAAAAGAGTTATATAAAATCTTTAAATATGATGAGTTTTATCCCAGAGAGGGCTATTATCAAATTCCGTATTATGGTTGTCCTTACAAAGGGAATGAATTAGGAAATGCGAATGTCATTCTAATTCCCAAGACAAAAAGGTTTGATACCTATGCCATTACATCTAAATGCAGTGATAATGAGCCTTGTTGGGAAAAAGTAAGACAAGAAATATCATCGTTATCGATAGAAGAGCTCAACAAACATTTCAATGCAGTTATCTTCATTATAGGTAAAAAATATTTGAAATACACACCACATTTAGAGACATCTTATAATCCTAAATATCCTTATAAGGAAGATGCTTATGTTTTAGAAAATGGCAAATGGTCAATAAGAAAAACATATACTATTACAGATGAAATAGAACAAGAAATCCATAGGTTACAAGATAGATATATCGATAGTTTAGTAGAAGAGTATCGATTTCGGGAATAAAATTACAGTCAATCAGAATTAGATTGCAAAATTTGCATCACAACACTTTGCTAAAGTTTTAATTGCTTGTCGTGCTACGACCTTTGGCAAAGTCTATGATTTTAAATCTTTTATTATAAAAATAAAGAAAATGAAAACAAAATATTTTTTAGTAAGCTGTATATTTTTCATATTATTTTCTTGTAGAGCACAAGAAAATAACAATAGTATAACAAGATACTTCAATAAAGAAGAAAAAATCTATTTTGATATATCTGATAAAATACCTATGTCATCTTATATGATTCCAAAAGTAGGACATTTTACAATTTATTATATACCAAGATTAAAATCAGATATTGATTATTTGAAGAATTTTGAGAAAAATAACCAACTAAAGCCATTATATAATGAATTGTATGATTACCACTATTTTTCAGACACTGATAATAAGAAAATTGACAAAATACTGAAAGAAATGATAAAAAATGAGAAAAATTGGGGGATAATAGGTTTTTTTGTACCTATGAAATATGTAAGAGTAGATAGTGATGATGAATTTAGCATCTCATTCCCTTTTATAGGAAAATATTATCAAAAGAAGAGTGGAAAATGGCAGTTTCTATTTGAAAAGAAGGTAAAAAATGCAGAAGACGACTCTCACTTGTCAAGTAAAAAATATATAAATTCTCTTTTTTAAGAAAAATAAAGAAAATGAAAAATATGAAGAAATTACTAAACAGATGGTTTTGTTATACATTAGTGTTGCTATGTAGCACAATGTATGCACAACCTTGTACATTCAAAGATGTCATAGAGAGAACAACACATAATGTATCTTATGAAAAATACAACATTCATCTTGATATGTTGCAAGTTTTAAATGGTAAAAAAGATGACTTTTTAGGATTCATAGGGGTAAATCGCAAACGCTTGCGCATCACTTTCACCTCTATAAAAAAGAGTGAAGAAAACAAAGATGTCTATGAAGTAGAGGGTTTTAGCACTGTGATGAACAAAAACAAACGAACTTTCAAAGGAACTTTCTCTTTGCAGTCTCATTACAGACTTACAGAACCCGCTTTTGATGAGGATGAGCCTCTAAAAAAGGGAGAAGCAGAAGGTTTTTCCACTTTTTCATATACGCTAAAAGAAGACGAGAATCTTACAGCTACAGGTGTTTTTAAGGGAGAAATGCTTGTTCTTTGGTACAAGGAAATAAATAAAAAACCTGTATATACTGAACTATTTATTCAGAGTGACGGAAGTAGAAATTACCAATTTTTTGGCACTTGGACAAGTTATAAAACTAAAAAAACTTCGGTAGCCTCTTGGGGAGAAGATCGTATTCCCTGCTCTGGAGATTTTGATGGAGGTGATGGAACATTCTATCCAGATTCTAAATATTGGCAATATGGTTGGGAGGAGTTTAGGTATTAAAAAGAATTGAAAATAAAATGAAAAAAATACTATTAATACTATTAATTAGTTGCATATTTCAATGCAGAGCACAGCATCATAGAGATTTTGATACTGAAAAGGAATTTTTAGAGTTTTTATACAAGAATTCTAATAAAATTAAAGCCGATCCTGATGACTATTTTGATGAATTGTCTGAATGGGATTTGAGTAATAATACTTTAAAACAAAAAATGAAGATGCTATTTAAAAATGACAAAAATCTCAATCAAAAGTTAAAAGAATTAGAGGAAGCTCGTATTTTGTCATACAAATCTGCGTTATGGGATGTCAAATATACCTATCAACAATTTCATTATGTTGATGGTCCTGTTCTTGAATACCTTGTGCTTAGAGGGGATTTAGAGGTAAAAGAGATTATATTAAAGATTCTTAAAGACCCTAAAAGATCAAAATCTGACAAGGAAGATATTGAAGTATACTTAGAATTTTATGAATACTATATCTCTGACCCAGATGGTTATACCAATGTAAGAGAAGGTAAGAGTACTTCTTCTAAAATTATAGCTACAGTAGATTCAGGACTACCCATAAGAGTACTGGATACCACAGGAAATTGGTGGCAAGTAATGACAAAAGACAATGAAATAGGCTATATTCACAAGAGTAGAATTAAAAAGAGGTAAAATTCCCCATCGCTACACAGGCACTTTTCAAAAAGTCTCAAAATCACTTTTGCGTCACAACACTTTGTCAAAGTCCTTGGACTTTGACAAAGTCTATAAAACTGATAATCAATTACTTTTAGAGTATGTTATGTACGGGCGTTTTGCAAACGCCCACATAAATAAAACTTTTCGGACACCCTCATTTGATCTAAAATCTTTTAGTGAAAAATAAAGAAAATGAAAAATATGAAGAAATTACTAAACAGATGGTTTTGTTATACATTAGTGTTGCTATGTAGCGCGATATATGCGCAACCTTGTACTTTTGAGGATGTTGTAAAGGAAACAACTTATGATGTCCCTTATAAAAAATATACCGCTCCTCTTGATATGAAGAAAGTTTTAAATGGTAAAAAAGATAATTTCTTAGGATTTATAGGAGCTAATTATAAACGCTTGCGCATCACTTTCACTTCCATAAAGAAGAGTGAAGAAAACAAGAATGTATATGAGGTAGAGGGCTTTAGCACTGTGATGAATAAAAACAAACGAACTTTCAAAGGAACTTTTTCTTTACTTTCTCACTACAAATTTACCAAACCAGCTGACGATGATCCTCCTCTCCCTAAAAAGGGAGAAGTAGAAGGTTTTTCAACTTTTTCATACCAATTAACAGAAGACGAAAATCTTACAGCTACTGGCATTTTTAAAGGAAAGATGATTGTAATGTGGTTTAAAAAAGTAAATGCAGCTCCCGTTTATTATATTCCTTTCCACGATGATGGTGAAAGAAACTACCAATTTTTTGGCACTTGGACGAGTTATACTACTAAAAAAACTTCGGTAGCCTCTTGGGGAGAATATCGTATTCCCTGCTCTGGAGATTTTGATT
The DNA here is from genome assembly GCF_016806945.1 of Capnocytophaga genosp. AHN8471. Classification (NCBI taxonomy): domain Bacteria; kingdom Pseudomonadati; phylum Bacteroidota; class Flavobacteriia; order Flavobacteriales; family Flavobacteriaceae; genus Capnocytophaga; species Capnocytophaga genosp. AHN8471. The sequence continues at coordinate 1,246 of NZ_JAESPJ010000033.1, read as the reverse complement.
TAGGAGATGGAGATTTTAGTCCTAATCCTGAATATTGGCAATATGGTTGGGAGGAATTTAGGTATTGAAGAAAAAATGAAAAACACCTTGATTAACATAATTAAAATAGCTATCTATCTACTCTCTATGTTTTTTATAGTGGGTTTTAATCTTGTTTACTTTTATATGGATAGGGATGTTCGCGATGCAACAATAGAAATATATGTATATGATAAAAAACATAATCCCATAACGAATTGTGAGTTTCTGTTAGAGAATACATCCTATAAAGAAGGTGAAACAACCTACACCATTAGAACGAACAACAAGGGGTATTTTAAAAGCGCAAGCATATCAATATACTCAACTAATAGCCACACTTTTCTTTACTCTCAGGAAATCCCTCAAAAAAGCACCAATTGCACTATCTTATACAATCAGTTATGAATCATATAATCAACAAAATAATTAAGATTTCTTTCTTCTTCTATATCATTTTTCTTGTGATAGTAGCAGCCTATAGTTATTATTTATTTGTATATGAAGCCCCTTGCGGAAGAACTATAGAGGGGACAGTATATGATAAACAGAAGAATATTATAAAAAATTATAAACTTTCTATTGAATATATAGAAACCACTCCTGACACTATAAAGTACGACGTTAAAACCAATGATGAAGGTTATTATAAACTTTTCTTTAAAGGAGATTGCAGAGTGAGAATATCAGCTCCTAACATACAACCTACTATCTACCACCTTTCTTGAGGAAAACAACCCAACAGAAAAATAAAAAAAGACTTTTTCATCGAACCCATCCAAGAAAGATAGAGTTTCTCTCTATATCATAGTACGTAACAGCTCTTCTTTAACAACACGTCTGGAATATTACCCCTTACCTTATAATTTCAAAAAAAGAAAAAGATTCCTGTTTTATAGTCAATAGCTAACACTATTAAATGAAGTATTTTTTCTGTTAAGTAGTCTGTATTACTGGCTTCTTCTATCCTAAAATAGTTACCTTTTGTATCTTCAACTATTTGAATAGATGTTTCTTCTGGATCTTTCTTCTGGATCTTTATATATCCTTTAGTTTTTTGTTTAAAGGAGCCCTATTCTAGTGATAGGGTTCTTTTTATTTTTAGAATTGTAGGAGGAAATCGGACGGGCAGACGACTCTGACAAGGCTGATTGGGAAGGAGTAATGGTGAGGAGCTGTGATGAGATTTGATGAAATGATGATATAATAAAAAAGAGCAACTCTATAT
>NZ_JAESPJ010000005.1:0-143267 GCF_016806945.1 Capnocytophaga genosp. AHN8471 | reverse complement strand
GCTGGGGTAACCACAGTGATGGTTACGCTACCTGTTGGGCCTGCTGTTGGGGTATTGCCACCTAAATTGTCGTTGGTAAGGATATTACCCGCTGTTTGGGTTGTTACTCCGTTACCTACCGTAAAGGTATCGCTTGCTACTGTAAGGGTTGCTGCTAACTTAATAGTTGATGTTTTAGTAGTTACATTACCAAAGGTATCTTTTGCTACAAAGGTAACAGTGATAACGCCACCAGATATAGTACAAAAGTCAGCTGGAGCATTATAGTTATTTGTAATAGTTGCTATTGCACCACAAGCATCGGTGGCAGTAGCCGTACCGAGCCAAGTGTTGATAGCTGTAGTAGCTGTAGTTGAGTTACACACTATATTCAAAGCAGATGGAGCATTGAAAGTAGGTGGTGTGGTATCGTTCACTGTAAGGGTAACAGTTACGAGGCCACTAGTACAGCCGTTGTTATTGATAGCTCGTACATAGGCTGTTGCCGTAGTACGAGTCGTTACATTCGTATTGATAGTAGGAGCTACAGTAGTGCTTGCAGTAGCTGTAGGGGTAGCATACCAACGCAAGGTAGTACCTACTGCAGGGGTTACATAATTATCAAACGATACAATATTACTATTTGCTGTAGGGCAAAGGGTAGTAGTACTGCTTACTGTAGGAGTAGCTGCAGTAGTTACAGTTAATCTTACTGTTGTGCTTGTAGCAGTAACAACTGTTGTAGTACAACTAGTATATTTGAATACTACACGGAAGTACTTGCCGTTATAGCTTACTGGTACATTTTTAAGAGTAAGCGTAGAGGTATGGATACCATTGTTAAGTACACTTCCTGTTGGAGCAGGGGCTACTGGAGCTACTGCTTTTATCCAAGTAGTAGCATCATCACTTTGTTGCCATTCATAACTAATACTATATGAAGCTGGTACACCTGTTAGTATAGCTTTTGCCTCTAATTTTGAATCATCACCTGCACATATAGTTTTAGGAGTAGGTTGAGCTGTAACACTCATTGTTCCTACAGATACTACTGATATTGGACACAATTCTACTACATACCCACCGGCGCTACTGTTATCAGGGTCGGTAAGGGTAAGTTCGGTGAACGGTTTATCAGAGGTTACGACTACTTTTGCTTGAGTATACACATTGGCTTGGTGTGATACTTTTCCACCAGCTACGGTAAGTTTTCCAGCATCGGTACCACAACCTACTGCGTTTACTGCTACTGTGCCACCACAGTTTACTGCAAAGGTTACGCTATCGGCATTGGCAACACTAGGGTTACCTCCGAATCCTGAAAGCCATACTTGTACAGAGGTTACAGGTTTGCTAAATGTATACTTAATAGTTGACTGTCCACCTTTCATTATAGGATAGCCTGCCAATATAGTGCTTTGGCACATTTGTCCTGAATCATAGGTATAGGCGTCAAAAAACTGTGGAGTTCCTGTAATAGTTCTGTTTACTGTTAGTCCTCCTATTTGTGCTGCTGCAGTAGCTGTTTTAGCAAACTGAGGTGAAGGGAAACTGGTACAAACTCCTCCTGCTTTACCTACTTCTACTAAATAGTTAGTAGTGAGGGTACAAGTACCGTTGGCTACTTGTGTAATTGCCAAGGTAGCCGTAGCAGTTTGTCCGTTGTGAGTTACGGTTAAAACTCCTCCTGGTGGTATAGAGGCAGCTGTAGCTGTACCATTATTGAACTTATGTAGCAACTGCGTACCTGGAACACCTTTAATAGTATATACTACATTGGTTGCTCCTGTTTCATTGAGTGTTGCAGGAGTAGCATAAAACTCAGTAATGTTATTGAGTACTGAAGCTTTAGTAACAGTAAACTCATTAGAGTATGCAGAGATATCATCACATAAACCTACGAGGTCTACAGCATAGCGCACTCTGAACTTACCACCGTTAGCCACATTGGCTGTATTGATAGTAAAGACACGAGTAGCCCCTACTTTGGTGTTGTTACTGTACGTTTGGGTAGCTCCTCCATTAGGAAGTGCATAGTTCACCCAGTTAGCAGAACTATTGGCTTTGTACTGCAATTCATAAGAGAATCTATTACCACCGATATTTACTATAGTACCTGTAGCTACTGTAGCTTGCGCATTGATAGTAAAGGTAGCATCTGTACATACTACTTTATCAGGATAAGTAGTAGGGTTGATAGTAAGCACATCGGTAACAGTGAGAGCTGTAAATTTAAATATATTAGAATAGCTTTCTCCACCGCCACATACTGAGGCATTAGAGGTATACTTCACACGGTAATAACCTGTGTTAGAAGCTACATTCTCTATTGTAAGTATCTTTTCAGCACCGCCAGTTACAAGTGTATATTTCTGAGTAGCGTGATCTACCCAATTAGCTGTATCGGTAGGACGGTATTGTAACTGATAAGTAACACCAGTTCCTCCCATACCTGTATTGAGGGTTGCTTTAGCCGTAATAGTAGTAGTACCTGTAGCACTTGCACATACAGCTACATCAGTATAAGCAGGTGCATTTATTGCGATGACTGAAGATACTGTGTTAGCTACCAATTTAGTAGCATTGGTAGTAAGTGACATCGTACCACAGAAACTACCGGCGTGGGTATAAGTATATGCTACACGGTATAGCGCATTGTTATCAGAAGTAGTAGGCGTAAAGCTATAGGTGACATTAGCACCTGAAGTTGCACTACCACTTTGTCCGCTTATATCGCTCCACGTAGTACCATTGTTAGTAGACTTTTGCCATTGGTAATTGAGACTACCAGTGAAAGGACTGGCTAAAGTAGCTTGTGTAGTAAGGGTAGTAGTAAACCCAACACAAGCAGTAGTTGTAGCGGTAAGTTGCGTAGTAATGGTTACCGCATCGGTATTACCAGTACCTTGTTTTTTGATTGAAGCAGGACAAAGGTCTACAAAGTAACCGGCAGCAGTGCTATTAAAATCTGTAATAGTAAGTTCCATAAAAGGTTTGTCGGAAGTTACTTTTACACCTACATCTACGCCTTTTTCACCATCAGCCCATACTACATTATTATCTATAGCAGCATTACCTACACAATCAGAAACTAAGGTTAGTGTAGGATTGGTTCCACAATTAGTAGTAATCTTAGCAGCATCACGATTAGAAGGGATTTCCTTATGTCCTCCCATTAATGCTAACCATACTTCTACATTGTTTACAGGCTGACTAAATTTATAAGTAACGGCTTTATTACTATGTAAAAATGTAGTACCTGCTTTATATACAGTTTGACAAGTGGTTACACTAGCAGTAGAATAATTTGTAGTTCTCTCTGTTCCTGCCGGTCTATTGATATTCACTTGTATACCATTAGCAGTAGCAGTAGTCGTTCCTACAAACATAGGGTCAGGCATATTAGGTCCACATTGTGCACCATTATTATATGGAGGTCTCTTCACTGAAGTAGGACAAATCACCACGTAATACCCCCCACCAGTACTTCCCTTATCAGTAAGAGTTATCTTTGTAAAAGGTGTTGTAGAAGTTACTCTTATACCTGTATCGGTAGTTAGTTTCTTACTGGTACTAATTACCTTTAGCCCGTTGATAACTGCTGCTCCTGGATGACAATCATATACTTTAGTAAGAGAAGGGGTACCGTTATTTACTGCAAACTCTACTTCATCTCTAGTATTTTCTTGTAAATTATCACCAAAATAATAAAGAAATATTTCAGCACTTTGTATAGGAGTTGAAAAATCATAAGTGATTTTTTGATTAAGACTTCTCAACAAAGGTAAGCCTGCAGGATAGTTTACATTACTACCACAATGATTTGATGTAAGAGGAATAGTACTCATAGGTACTCCTGCTCCTAAAGTACGGGTTACCGTCACATTATTCATATTAGCGGTAGCTACTGTTTGGTTTGCAAAGTTAGAGCCTATAGTAGCAGGGGTACAATTGTAGCTTTCAACAGAAGCTTGTACTGAAGAAGGGCAAAGAGCAACGATAGAACCTCCTCCTGTACTTGCTTTATCTTTAAGCGTTATTTTAGTAAAAGGTTGTGTTGAAACAAGTCTAATAGCCACATCTGTAAGTATCCTTCCTGTAGCACTTTTTAATATACGCCCCGAAATATTACTTACTCCTACATTACACTCAAATACTTTTTGAAGAGAAAGGGTACCTCCTCCATCTACTTCAAATTCTATTTCATCAAATGTACCTGCCGCATTTTTATCACCAAAAGCGTATAATAAAATTTCAGTATAATTGACAGGTTGATTAAATTCATAGGAAACCTCATTTCCTCCTGTACCTCCTAATAATGGTAAGTTAGCAGGATAATTTTTAGTTGAGCCGCAATAGTTTTGTGTCATACTACCTGCTATTGCTCCTGCAGTCATTTTACGGGTAACTTGTACTCCATTAACTGTAGCCATTTTTGTAGCTGCAGAACTTCCTCCAAAAGGATCAGTTATACTATTAGGAGTTTCTGCGGAACAAACACTATTATCTAATTCTAGTGTTTCTAAGCATATTTCTACAAAAAAACCATAACCACCTGTTTGTCCCGATTTTTCTTCAACTTGAAAATAAAGTTCTGTAAAGGGTTCTGTGGAAGTAACCCCTACTTTAACATCTGTTGTTTTATCTCTTTCAGATACTACTTTGTTACCACTTTCGATGGTAGCAGCTCCTGAAGTACAAGAACTACGCAAATCTAAATTTGTAGTTCCTCCACTATTAGTTGTGATTATCACCCTATCTTGGTGAAGTTTACTATTATCCCAAGTTTTCTTTGTTCCACTATACCCAAAGGCTGCTAAGAAAACCTCAGCATCCATTACGGGCTTACTAAACTTATAGGTAATTTTACTTACCTTGTTAGAGTCCATAAAGGGATACTTCTTGTTACCAAAGGTAGCCATACGCCATTTACCACAATAGTATTCGTCACCTCGTGTGTCTTTACTACTATCATGATCATTACTCATCAAGGTTTCCTCATTAGAGTATCTAATTTTATCAATAGCCCAGCCTCTCGTTTCTAAAATACGAGTTACTCTGATACCTTTGATATTAGCGTACTCTTCTACTCTTTTAGTAGTTTTGCTCACTTGTGTGTAATTCACAGGTTCAGGCATAGTGAGACACTGTGCACTCAAATGCCCGATAGTGAGTAAGAAGAAGCCTACCCATAGTAATAAATGAATGTTTTTGCTTGTTAGTGATGTAAAGTTTCTTTTCATTGAAAAACAGTTTTCTTCTATTTTAGGGTGCAAAAATAGTAAACTGTTTTCACACTACCATATACAGAATGAGATTTAATATTTTTTTAACAGCTTTTAGGTAGTTTTTAAGAGTTGAAGTAAGGTAAGAGGTAAGAGCCAAAATACTCCGCTCTTGCAGACTTCCTCAAAGGGGATAATCGGCAAGAGCGTTTTTTTTGAATAGGTGTTGGAGTATCTCAGAGGGGCTTGGAGTATCTCAGAGGGGCAAAGTTAGCTAATTATTTTACATACAAGAAACCTTTTTGGGTTTGTTGTTGTCCATCTTTATAATAGGTAACAATATAAAAATAAGTACCCGCAAGGGCTTTGCTCTTATTTATATTCTGTACATTAGGATAGCCTCTAAACACTTCGCCGTTTTTGTTGTAATTATTGTTCTCGTATACTTTGAGTCCCATTTCATCGAAGATGAGCACCGAGATAGGGCGATCTTCATCAGTATTTTCTATTTTAAAATAGTTCTCGGGGTTAGAGATAGAGACACCATTATATATAATAAGTGATGGGGTGGACGAGTCGGACGGGGCTGACGGGTCGGGGTTAGGGTTGGGTTGTGGCTGTGGTTGAGGGTTAGGCTGTGGTTGGGGTTGGGGTTGAGGCTGTGGTTGTGGGTTGGGCTGTGGTTGAGGTTTAGGTTGAGGTTGAGGTTGTGGTTGGGGTTGGGGTTGAGGTTGTGGGTTAGGTTGTGGTTGTGGTTGTGGTTGGGGTTGGGGTTGAGGATTTTGAGCGTTAGGGTCAATAGTGATTACTTGTTCATAACGGTTTTCGTTATGAGCACTATCTTCTACAAACCATACATAGCGCACTATTTTTTTACCGTCTTTAGTTTCATTGCTTTGGCTAGACACTACTTGTAAAGCTCCATCGCAATTATCGGTTGCAGTGAGGTTTTCTCTTACAGGCACATCGGCTTCGATCTTTACGGTCATACTTGGGGGGTAAGACGAGAGCACAGGTTTTTGGGTGTCCCTGAGGAAAATTTGTTGGGTATGGCGGATAGGCAAAGCTCCATCGGCATAGGCTATCCAAGAGCGAGTGAGTTTGTAAGACTTACGGTCGCCTTCTCTAAACTCTTCTTCATAGTCTATGTGAATGTTATCGGCACCCTCTGCTTTTACTTCAGTTTTAGCAGGAATATCGCCTCTGCATTGTACGTGTTTATCTTCAGGAAGAGGAGTTACAAAACGTAAGGTTTTAGTAGGTGCTTCTTTTTCGTAATAGATAAATTGCTGTGCTGTAGCAGAATAGTTGCATTTATCTTTTGCTACCCATTTGCGCAATAAATAGGTAGTATGGTCTTCTTCTGAAAAAGTTACCTCAGCTTTTTTATTAGCACCACAATAATGAGATTCGACGGTAACGTTAGGTTTTTCGGGAATAGCATTCTTTTTAACAGTTATCACAGGTTCTGGCAAATTTTTAAAGGTAATGTCAGGGCTGTGCATATCCAAAGTGCCTGGGGTATCAGTGCTCACAGCATAGGCAATATGGTTGAGTACTTCTATTTTAAAGAGACCTTCTACAAAAAGATTAGAATTTTTCCACCCTTTGGCTTGTGTAGGGAAAATGACCGTAGCTTGTCCGTTGTTAGGTAATCCATCGGCTAACACGTATTTATAGGTTTTTCCATAATCGTCTGAAAAGAGGATACGCACCTTACTATCGTTGCCAAAAACATTCTTATCAACATCCCAGTAGATAGTAGTTTCTTTAGCATATTTAAATTTTCCGGCACTGCTTTTAGTTATATTAGTTATCCTAAAAGGCTTACCTTCTACTATATTTACTTTGGTTTCATAGACATCATATAGAGGTACGTGAGGTTTTCCGTCTTTGTAAGCTCCTATTTCACCATCGCATACGCCTAACCAAAAAGTAAAAACGCCAGTTTCATTTTTACCTGTGAACTTATAAGGGACAGGTTTCCATTCATTGTATCCATTTTCTCTATAGGGTTGATAGAACTCTATATGATTGCTCTCGGTAGGACGGTTAGAAGGGAAACGCGCTTTGCCAAACTGATTAAAGTCGGCTTGATGTGCCATATAGAGAAGGGGGTCGCCATCGGGGTCGGTTGCTTCTATATTGAATTGAAAGTAAGTGTTAGGGGGCAGTTTGTATTCCTTTTTTAATGTAGAACGTTGGATCACAGGGGCACGGTTAGTAGAAACTTCACCGTAAGGGATATTATCCTGTGGCAAGCCTACTAACTGAATACGGGCTTTATCGCTATAATAAGCATCGTGCAAATTGGTACGGTTGCGGATGGTGTATATAGACGGAAGAGAGAAATATGTGCCATTAGGGTCGTTGATATAGCTCATAATAGAGTTCCCTCTATCGGGCTCGGTATGAGAAGAAGCTGTTGCTCCTCCTATGGTAAAAGTGTGTGCGGAGCCTAATAAGTGTCCTAATTCGTGAAGGATGATATAAAACTCGTGATTGGCGATACAGCCACCTTTTAGTTTCCCTGTAATTTCACCCAAATGCGCCAATCCGCGGTTATCACGGTATATAGAAAAGACAATACCTGCATCGTAATTCTTTTCGCCTATAAGGTTATTGAAATCTGAAGTAGCTCTATTCACTACCTCTCTTACCACAGGGTGATCGTATATTTCTTTGTCTTTAGTAGTGATGATAAGTCGAGGGTCGTTCACCAAAGTAAATTGACAGCCAATCTCTCTACCGCACACCTCATTGAGTCCTGCTTCTACTTTTGTCATAAATTCTTTTACCTTATTTATATCACCATAACAACGTTCTTTGTAGAAACTGTAATCGATGAGCATAGCCAAACGATAGGTTCTGAGTACATTGGTATTGTAAAGCACTCTTTTGTCGTCAGACGGAAGTGCCTCTTCGTGCAGTATTGCCCCACGTGCAGTCATTGCGTTAGTAGGTGCTATTTGCATAGGTAGTCTTTGGGAAGTGGGCGTTGTGGCTTGAGAGCATTGTTCATCGGCGCAAGTGCCACAAGTGAAGTGTTCTTTATTAGTAGTAACTTTGAGCATTCCGTTTTCAGTGTTGATGAAATAAGAATGACCGTTGTGCCATACTTCACCTGATAGGGTACTTTTATTCATTGAGAGCGTTCCTGCAAAATTGCCATTGTGATAGGCTACAAAAGTGCGGAAGCCTTCTTGGGCAAGGCTGTTAGGGCGTGCTTGCCAGCTGAGCGATATAGATTTTCCTTTGACAGGAACATTCCATTGTACTGAGGTGTTTGTACCAAAAAGGCGTATGACCTCAGTAGCTTTTTGTTGTGCGTTGGTTACTGCTGTTAGTAAGAAGCAGAGTAGTAAGAGTTTTGATATTTTCATTTGTTGTTAGTGTTTAGTGTTATAGCCCCCGTTCCCCCGAAGGGGGACAAGTCGGGGAACAAGCCGCAAAAGTGATTGTTTTATTATTTGATGTATAAAAAGCCTTTTTGGGTTTGTTGTTGCCCTTCTTTATAATAGGTAACAATATAAAAATAAGTACCCGCAAGAGGTTTGTTACTTATAGTTTTTAGATTAGAGTAGCCTCTAAAGACTTTGCCGTTTTTACTGTAATTACTATTCTCGTATACTTTGAGTCCCATTTCATCAAAGATGATCACCGAGATAGGATAGTTTTCATCAGCATTTTCTACTTTGAAATAGTTCTCGGGGTTAGAGATTGATACACCATTGTAGATAATAGTGGGAGCAATGGGAGCAGACGGGTTGGGTTGTGGTTGGGGTTGAGGGTTAGGTTGTGGTTGAGGGGTAGGTTGCGGTTGTGGGGTAGGTTGCGGCTGTGGGGTTGGCTTGGGTTGTGGTTGAGGGGCTGGTTGAGGGGTAGGTTGGGGCTGGGGTTGAGGGGCTGGTTGGGGGTTAGGCTGCGGCTGTGGTTGAGGGTTAGGCTGTGGTTGGGGCTGTGGTTCAGGGGTAGTTTCAGGTTTTGTAGGGTCTTTTTGTATCATAAAACCTCCTACGTGATAAGGCTTTGTACAAGACAATGCATAAGCCAAGCCATCAATCACTTCTATTTTGATGATGCCTTGTCCTCTTTGTTTGCCGAAATGTCCGTGAGTAGTGCCTACAGAAATATTAGGAAGCACTACTTGACAAGCTCCATTGTTAGGTGCTTCTTTTTTCAATACGTATTTATAGGTTTTACCAGAGTCGGTTGAAAGAAGGATACGCACCTTGCTATCTTTGGTAAAAATAGCCTCATCTACCTGCCAATGAAGCGAAAGTAGTTGTCCTCCTTTGTAGGTTTTGTTTTGTTTCCAACTGCCATTGTCGAAGTTTTGTATTTGAAAAATTTTACCTTTGACTATTTTCACTTGCACCTCTTCTACATCGTATTTCACTACGTGGTTGTTATCGCTTTTGTTATGATCGGCAGCTGCCAACCAAAAGGTGAAAGTACCTTTTTTGTAAGAATCGGCAGCTCCTATAGGTACAAAGGTATTGCGTTCACTCTCAAACCAAGTGGTTTCAAAGCGTATATTACCATCAGATTTTCCTTTGTAGGTCATAAAACGCGCGTTAGATTTAGTAGAGTGAAAACGCCTATCAGCGGGGTGTGCTATATAAGTAAGTGCATCGCCTTCGGGGTCAGTAGCGTTCAGATAGAATTGAAAATAAGTATCTTCAGGGATAGTGTAGGTTTTCTTAATGTGCGTTCTATCAAGCACTGGGGGGCGATTGTTACTCTTTACTCCATAAACAAGGTTAGAGCCTGTGCCCTCTACACGCTTGCCTGCTTCTTGAGTGCGCGCTTCATCGGCGTAATAAGCCATAGAGTTCCCCAAGAACTTGCGTATTTCTTGCAGACTTACGAGCGAAAAGAAATCGCGTGGGTGCTCGTGTCCATAACTCATAATTGATTGACCCGATCCAGTTTCGGTTTTACTAGAATATTGTCCTCCGTTAGAGAACGTATGGTCTGAACCGAACATATGCCCTATTTCGTGGGCAATGGTAGAAGGTTTTACAGGGCGCGCTGCCGCATTGGCTTTGTTGTGTTGCTCATAAGCAGCATAGACCATCGCCAAGCCATTGTACCTTTCGCGATAATCGGTGAGGATAATTGCTATATCGTATTTGTTTTTATCGTAACGTTTGTTGAGAGTGATAGTACCGTTGTTTACCACTTCATTAGCAGCTTCCCTTCTGCGGAATAACTGTTTTTTTTCAGTAGTAAAAATAAGTGCCTCATCATCTACCAAAGTAAAATCCACCCCCACATCATTGCGATATAACTCATTCATAAAGGCAACGGTGGCATACCAAAATGCTTTGATTTTATGTATATCTCTATTGAAATATGTCGAATTGTAAATGCTGTAATCCACTGGTATTGCCAAGCGGTAGTGCCTGAACACACCATCGGTGTGAATTAGCGCTTTAGGATAAAGTGAATTGTAAATCTCGGGTTGCTCGATAGGAGGGTCGTTCTTATCTTCATCGCCTTCGGGAAAGAAATTGCGGGCAGAGAGCGCTTGTTTGCCCAAAGAACTCGCACCACAATCGTGCTCGTCGGTTACTGCTTCAACAGTAAGCATTCCTTGGGGAGAAGTACCCAATACATAAGATTTTCCTCTGTAAAAAATTTCACCGCTTAACTGCTGTTTGTCAAAGCTGATGACGCCTACAAAATGATCTTGATAATAACCTACAAACGAGTGGAAACCATTAGAAGTAGTTCGCGCTTGCCATTGTAGGAGTATAGAGGTTGAGTTAGGAATAGGAGGTGCCCATTCTACGGAAGACTTTGTAGCAAAAAGAGTTATAATACTTTGGATGTTAGTTTGTGCATTGGCTACTTCTATGCTTAGGCATAGCCAAAGTAAGTAGCGTAGTAGATGTTTCATTAGTTTAGTTTTAAAAAACGGTGCAAAGGTACGAAACAATTAACAAATAGCAAGGAAAAATTAACACTTTTTAAAAAAAACAGCAGAGAGAGTTGGAGCCTCTCGTAGGGTTGCTCATTGGTAATATAACGTGAGTTCGACGTAAGTAATTATTTAACAATCAGCAAAATATTTTTAATTTCCCACAAAGCCAGCGAGTTGGCGCAGCTGGGTATGTGAAACACGAATTTTCACGAAATTGGGAGTGCATAAAAGTCTTTATTTTTTTATTATCTCACTAAATTTCACCTGACGGTGAATTATTTTGTGAATATATTATGATATAAAGCTGTAAATCAATATTCTGTTATATCGAACTGACGTTAATATATTATAAAGAGACTGCATTATAGATTTTTAAGACAGCCTATACAGGCGTGTAATTATCTTACATATAGAAATCCTTTTTTTGTTTGTTGTTGTCCATTGAAATAATAAGTCAATACATAGAAATAAGTACCTGCTAATCGTTTGCTGCCTACTACTCCTTTTATATTAGGGTAGCCTCTGAAATACTCACCATTTTGTTGATAATGGTTATTTTCATAGACTTTCAAGCCCATTTCATCAAAAATAACCAAGGTAATAGGTTGGTTTTTATCTGTATTTTCTATTCTAAAATAGTTATCAAATCCTTTTTCAGTAGAAACGGCATTGTAAATCACGACTTCATCAGGGTTAGTATCTATGTGGGGAGGTTCTTGCGATTTAAGTTTTATGGTAATATTTTGGGTATGTATTCTTTCATTGCCACAGACATCGCGAGCCACCCACTTATAGACCACTTTAGAGAGTTTTCCATTAGTGAGATATTCTTCTTTTGGCGGCATTGTAACGGTAGGTTGTCCTGCACAGGCATCTTCAGCTGAAATGCTTTGCTGAGAAGGTATGGGTGTTCCTTCATCAATTGTAAGATCTTGAGGCAGTGTTCCTACAAAGGTAGGTGATTTTTTATCGGATACCTTAATGCGCTGAGTATGTGTAAGGGTGGCACAACCATCGGAAGCCGTAAAAGTGCGCTCTAAAGTGAAATTGTTGAGACAGCGCTTGTTGAGTTCCTTATCGGCACGGGTTATCACTACTTTAGCACAACCGCCTTGAGTTGTAGGCGTTTGTACAGCAGGAATGGCTTTGACACAATCGACGGTTATATCGCGAGGAAGTGTTGCCCAAGTGAGGGTAGGGACTTTTTTTGGTACAATGGTAACAATTTGCTGGTGAGTAGTAACATTGCCACAAGTATCTTTAGCTATCCACGTATAGATAAGTTTAGTAAGTTTGCCTTTGGCATCTTTTTCTTCTTTATGAGAAGTTGTAACCGCAGCAGTACCACAATTATCGGTAGCGGTAAGCGTTACTTGAGCAGGTATTGTTTTGCCTTCTTTAACACTCATATTTTGGGGTAAAGCACCTACAAAAGTAGGGGGAGTTTTATCTGTTACGCTAATAGTTTGAGTGTAAGTAAGTGTTTGGTTACAAGTATCGGCAGCTGTAAAAATACGTTTGACAGTATAAGTATAGTCGCAATTGCCTTTGATACGTTCCTCTTTTTGAAGGGTAACCGCAGGAGTACACCCTCCTGTAACTGTAGGCAATACTACCGCTGGAATAGATTGCTCACACGAAAGGGTTAGATGATTAGGGAGTGATGCCCAAAGGAGAGGCTCAGGTAGAGCAGGGTTCTTTTCAATGGTAAAACCTCCATTTTTAGGATTGTAATTGGTAAGATCAAAAGCTAAACCATCGATTACTTCTACTTTTAAGACGGCTTGGGTAGTGCTGATATTAGGCAAGATAATTTCTTTACTGCCGTTGTTATCAGCTTCTGCTACTACCATATGTTTAAACGTCTTACCTAAATCATCTGAGAGCAGGATACGCACTTTGGTGTCTTTGAAAATAGTATTATCTACATTCCAACTAAGGGTGAGTTGAGCACCCCCTTTGTATTCGCTTTTTAGGGTATTCGTAATTTTGAAAGGGATACCCTCTTTTACCGTTACTTTGGTTTCAGCCAAATCATATTGTACTATATAGTCGGCTGACGGTTGGAGTGGGGCATCGCTCACTCCCAGCCAAAAGGTAAAAGTACCCGTAGTTTGTTGTGCCAAGCCACTATTGGCTATTACACTACCTGAGTCTTTGTGATACTCTGTTTTAATAGTTACAGGGTTAGCAGGAGTAGGTTTGTAGATAATGTATTGCGTTATAGGGGATTCAGCACCATTGCGTACATCGTGTTGGTTTACGGAGTATAGCAGTTCTGCACTATCGGGGTCGATAGCAGGAATATAGAATTGAAAGAAAGTACCCTTGGGAATAGTATAATGATTTTTAATCTTGCTGTGGTCTATGCGAGGGGCTTGAGTAGTGAAAGTCTTGTCGTGAGCTTTCACGGGCACTTTCGTCAATAGTTCCCGTATGCGCTGAATGCTCGACAGCGAGAAGAAATCACGCGGACTGCCATAGCTCATCACCGAAGTACCTCTGTCATACTCTGTCTTTTCACTATCGTAGGCTTCTGAGCCCTTATAGCTACCAAAAGTGTGTTTACCACCGAATAAATGTCCGATTTCGTGAGCTATGACTTCTTTGGTAAGTACTGCTACGGCATCAGCTTTGGTATTAGCCTGATAAACACCTTTAAGATAAGCCAATCCTCTGACTCCTTTATTTAAGGAAGCGGTATATGCAAGAGAGATACCCACGTCATAACTATTTTCTCCTATAAGTCCATTGATAACCTTTGTTGAATGATCCTTAACGTAATCGGCATTGTGAAAGCTTGCAAAAGTCTCTTTGCTTTCGTCTTTGATGATGAGACGCTCATCGTTTACCAATTCAAAACGCACTCCCAAATCGCGTAGGTACACTTCATTCAGGAAGTTTTCAGTATCTGCCCAAAACGTTTTTACTTTTTGTATGTTTTTCCCTAAGTGTTCTGTGCTGAAGGTGCTATAAGGGATATGCATCGCCAAACGGTATACCCTTAGTGTTTGTGTGTTGGCAATGGTAGGAGTGGTTTCTTCGGCTAATATCGCAGGACGTGCTGTCGAAGGGCTTGGGTGCGAATGAGGCGTATCGGTAGTGCCACATCGGAAATCTTTATTAGGCGAAAAGACCAATTGTCCTTTTTGCTCGTTTATCTCATACGATGTATCTCGGTAGTGAAAACTCCCCGACACGCTCTGTCCTCCTACCGAAAGGGTCGCTACAAAATTGTCTTGGTAGTAACCCACAAAAGAGCGAATACCCTCAGAAGCAAGAGAGGTTTTGCGCTCCTGCCACTCAATGGCAATACCCTGTTGTGCCGATACTACTTTTAGCCATTTATCCGCCTCGCTCTGTGCTTTCCCAAAGAACACACACCCTATTAGTAATCCTATTGTAATGATGTTCTTCATTCTTTAGTCTTTTAACTGCTCTATAAGTGCTTCTACTATAGCTTTTATAGGTGGGGACATTCGCGGTATAACAGAGTAAGCTCGTGCTATCAGTTGCAAACGAAGTGTCTTATCCTGAAACTGTTTTCTCCTTGCTTTTATAACTTCTGTAGAAGGCAAAGTATTTATATCCCATTGCTGTTCCCTCAATGAGAAAGTTTCTAAATGTTTTTCAGCTTGATAATTGTAAAGATGTATTTTATCTACTGCCTTTTCGTTGTACAAACGGTCTAATGAGTGAAGTAAGCCTTCTACTGCTCTGTCGTGGGAATTTTTATCTGACAATCGCCCATATCCTTGAAAATCTTTTTCTTCTTGATAGCGCAAATAAAAACCTAATTCGGTAAAGAGTGCAGGAGCTGCAATCGCAAAAGCTTCCACATTAAAACCGTTTTTTCTAAAAGACAATGCCGTACGCAAAGGTACTTCAGGATTGCGCATAGTACCCTCTACAATGATATTGTATTTATGGATAATAGCCTCTTGTATAAGTGATTCTGTAAAAAAGTTAGAGAATATTTGCGTCTCTGTTGAGTATCTCTCAGGATATTTTATAAGCTCATTAGCCTTAGGATGAAACTCTCTGTAAATATCTCCATTTACAAAAAGAAAATCTTTGTCAGGAAATTGTCTTAGGATAGCTTTTGCTAGCCCACTCTTTCCTGATGCAGGCTGTCCTCCTAATATAAAGGCAATAGGATTTTCTTGAGATTTTAAACCTGATAAAAGGTCTGTTTTCTCTCTTTCAAAAATATCCTCAACTTTATAGTACTCCATTCATTTGTTTTATTAGCGGACTATAATAATGTACTACTTTATCCATAACAGAAAGCCTTGCCATATCATCAGTACCATATAACATTTTTTCTTCCTTTAAATACATTTTAATTTTTTGGTCTAACGCATCCTTCTCTACCAAATTAGTTAAAGTAGATTTTTCCTTAATAGCCCTTACTTTTAATGAGCCTACAATCTGTAATGCTGTATCTAAACTAATAGGTTCTTTCATCATATACCTTTGTTATTTTAATTCAATGAGCATAGCGGTTTTAGCTGATATTTCTAAAGTGTCACCGCTCAGAGAGACCTCTTTCCCCGAGATAATATCTTTCCCCCTCAAAAATCCCGCCAAACTCTCGGCAAAGCGGTTTAAGTGGAGCGTTTGGCTCTTTTCGTTGTTGTTGAGCACTACCATTACGGTCTCGGTATCGTTGTAACGGAAATAGACATACACTTCATTTTCAGGCAAGTATTGTTTGGTCTTCCCGTAGTGAATTACGGCTTTGTCCTTACGCCAATTGAAGAGTTTAGCCGTAAAATCGTAATACTCTTTCTGAGTAGCCGTACGCCCCGAAGCGCTAAAAGCGTTCTGCGTATCGCCTGCCCAGCCACCAGGAAAATCCTGACGTATATCGCCATCGCCCTTACTCTTGTCGCCTGCCATTGCTATCTCGCTACCGTAGTACAGTTGTGGAATGCCTCGTGCCGTTGCTAGCAATGTGATAATCATCTTGTAATCCTCTATCTTAGGATATACGTGATTGATACGTGCCGTATCGTGATTTTCTGCAAAGATGAGCAGATTGTTGATGTCTTTATACAGAAAGTCGTTCGCAAAGTTGTCGTAGAGTTGCATCATACCTTTGTCCCACGAAGGTGTGGTACGGAAAGCCTCACCTATTGCACCGAAGAGCGGGAAGTCCATTACCGTAGGCAAGTAAGTGTTATAGCTTTGTATCGCACTAATAGGGCTATCCTTTTGCCAATACGACACTTGTGCGCTTTGAGTAAGCCATACCTCGCCCATAATGTTGAAATAAGGATATTCATCAGTAATAGCTTTCGTCCATTGGGCAATGCCTGCTTTGTCGTTATACGGATAAGTATCCACACGCAAACCGTCGAGGTCGGCGTATTCTATCCACCAAATCGCGTTCTGGGTGAGGTAGTTTAGTACCAATGGGTTCGCTTGATTGAGGTCAGACAAAGAGCGTGCAAACCAACCTTTTTCGCAGTACTTTTTGTCCCATTCCGAGGCATTGCTGTCCATCTGAGTAGTTATCCTAAAAGAGCTCTGTCCATAACCAGGAAATTGGTGTAACCAGTCGTAGCAAGGCAGGTCTTTCAGCATCCAATGCTGACTGCCCCAGTGGTTGGTTACATAATCTTTGATGAGCTTCATACCGCGCTTGTGCAAAGCCGCTGAGAGCTGTCGGTACTCTTCATTAGTACCATAACGCGGGTCTATTTTGTACACATCGGTTTGGGCATAAGTGTGATAAGAATGTTGTGGTTCATTGTCCTCACATAAGGGCGTACTCCATATAGCCGTAGCACCTAAGGATTGTATATAATCCAAATGGTCGATAATCCCCTGAATGTCCCCCCCGTGACGACCGAAAGAATCTGAGCGGTTGAGCTTATCAGTAAGTGCGGGGTGCGAATCGTTGTCGGGTTTACCATTGGCAAAGCGGTCGGGCATAATCAGGTAAATCATATCGCTGCTGTCGAAACTCTTGCGGTAAGCCGAGCCCTCACGACGCGCTTTTAATTCGTAGCGAACACTGCCCACTTTCTTTTTCTTTTGCAATAGCGAAATGGTATAGTTGCCCGCTTTTTTATCTTTGGTATCGACGGTTACAAACAGATAGTTAGGGTTTTCTGTTTTCAGTATGTTTACAATAGGCAACTCGCTCTCCACATTGTACTGAGCGATGTTTTTGCCATAGAGCAATACCTGCACTTGGCTGTAGTGCATTCCTTCCCACCAAAAAGGCGGTTCTACACGCTGAATCTGAGCGTGAGTCATTCCAAAAGTAAATAATCCCATAAGGGTAATAATGTATTTCATAGTGTAAGTTACACGGGTGTTTATTCGCGCAAAGATAAGCATTTCTTTTTAAATAACAATAAAAGATAGTAGTTAATTATTTTAGGTCGGGCAAGTTCGACCCCACAGAACGAGAGATACAGTTGATAGTAACAACATTGTAAGTTCTATTAGTATTCTATTAATCTTTGGTTAGTCTTCGTTGTAGACCCACTGTAGAGCCACTGTAGAGCCACTGTAGACCCACTGTAGAGCCATCATAGTTCCGTTTAAAGTCTATCTAATGCCTCTCCCCTATTCAATTGTCAATTATCAATTGTGAATTGTCATTTGTTTTGTAACTTTGCCCCGTTAATTATATATCACTATGAAAATCGTTATCTCTCCCGCCAAAACCATTAACGAAACATCAGCCCTACCTACTACCGTACACTCTTCGGCTATTTTCCCAAAGGAAATTGGCGAGGTAAGTACTGCCCTTAAAGCACTCTCTCCAAAGCAACTTATAAACCTGATGCATATCTCCCAAAAGCTCGCCGACCTGAATTGGCAACGACACCAACAGCTCTCATTGCCTTTTACCCCACAAAATGCGCGTCCGGCGCTCTTTGCTTACAATGGCGATGTGTATGAGGGACTCGATGCCTATTCACTCTCCGAAACGCAAATTGATAAGTTGCAAAAGTCTTTGCGTATTCTCTCGGGGTTGTACGGACTGCTTAAACCCTTAGACCTTATCGCACCTTATCGGTTGGAAATGAGCATCAAACTACCGGTAGGGAAGGCTACAAATCTATATGCTTTTTGGAAAGACAAAATCACTCAGGCATTGAACGACGAATTGCAAGAAGGAGAATTGTTTATCAATCTCGCCAGTGAAGAATATTTTAAAGCAATTGATACCACAAAGCTAAAAGTACCCGTGATTACACCTATCTTCAAAGATTATAAAGGAGACACGCTGAAAGTCGTTAGTTTTTATGCAAAGAAAGCACGGGGTCGTATGGTACGCTTTTTGGCAGAAAATGAGATTCGCTCAGTAGAAGATTTAAAGGGGTTTAACACTGATGGATATGCGTTCTCAGAACAGTTTTCAAAAGGAAATACACTTGTTTTTATTAGATAAAAAACTTTGCCAAAGGTTCTAATTGCACGTCGTGCTACAACCTTTGGCAAAGTCTATGATACCAATCATTTTTGGGGAATATTGATAATAGTAAGTCTTCTCAATAATTTATTAGGGTCTTCTTTAGCATTTATAACTCCTATAATCCAAATTTTTGACAATTCTTCTACAATAAGAAAATAAATACCAAAGTGAAATCTTTTGGTAAAGCAAACCCGCACTTGTTCTATTTCTTTTCTAAAAGAAAAGGGACGACTTTTTATTTCTTGTATATAGCTAAATCTCCTCATATACTTCAAATCCTAAATTTTCTCTTATTTTATTGTAGTAAACTACAATTTCTTCCAAGTCTATTTCGGCTTGACGATGAATCATTAGCTCAAAATCCATATCTTGCTCTCATTTTTTTATCAAATTCATCAAAAGCTCTTCCTGCTTGTTCAGGATTTTCTGTAATTTCATTAGCTCGTTTCAAAAGCACTTGCAAATATTCATTAGAAGTCTCACTATCTGAAATATTATAGTCAAAATCTATATTTTTCTCTTCTAAAAACGAAGTTAGCACTGTTTTTTGGGTTTCATCTTTTGGATATACTAATACACACATAATTATTCTTTTTTTGCAAAGGTATAAAAATTAATTGAAAAATCAGTTAATTTGTAAATTAATCACCAGTCCTTCGTTGCCTCGTACATTGAAAACGGTATTGTCATTAAAAATGAGGTATTGTCCTTTGATACCCATTAGTTTACCACTATAAGTAGGGGTTTGCGACAATTGCAGTGAGCGCACTTGGGTAGGGTATTTTTCTACGGGGAAATGAATGCGTAGGGGAGTGATATCTTCGGTGATGTAGGGCTGTACTTCATTGGGTACAAAGTCGCGCACTTCTAATTTTACTCGCAATAAATCTACAGGGGTAATTTGGTTAGTAAGCATTTTGCGCCAATTGGTTTTATCGGCTAAATGCTCTTTGAGAGCGACCTCGGCGATGCCTGCTAAATATCGATTAGGAACTTCGGCAAGGATGAGAGCTTCGTGCGCCCCTTGGTCGATCCAGCGGGTTGGGGCTTGTGATTTACGGGTTACTCCTACTTTTACATCGCTAGAATTGGCGAGATATACATAATGCGGTTGCAACTGCACTTGCTGTTCATAGCCTAAATTGCGTTCTTCGATATTGAGGTGTGCTTTGCTGAGTTCGGGGTGCATCACCCAATCCGCAGTTTGAGGGACTTCAAAAAAACACTCTTTGCAATAGCCCTGACGGAAGATTGGTTTGTTTTCACCACAATTCATACACTGAAAACGCACAAATTGGAGTGTTATATCCTTGCCGATGAGTTGGTTCATCAGTACAAAGTCACCTTCCATTGGCAAATAATACCGTATAGGGTTAGCCCATTCGGTAAGCATTTTTTGAAGTACTCCTTGAAACATTGTTTTATTGACTATATGTGTTTTAAATCTGCAATGGTTTGGATAGGATTGGCAGCATTGAATACAAAACTACCAGCCACTAAAGCATCGGCGCCTGCTTCTACTAATGCTTTGGCATTCTTTAAACTCACTCCTCCATCTATCTCAATAAGGGTTGAGGCTCCTGCTTGCTCAATCAGCATTTTGGCTTGTCGCAACTTTTTATAAGTATTTTCTATGAATGACTGACCTCCAAATCCTGGGTTTACACTCATCAATAAGAGTACATCTACCTCTTGAATGATATCTTCTAAAAGTACTACAGGAGTATGTGGATTGAGAGCTACTCCTGCTTTCATTCCTTCTGCCTTAATAGCTTGCAAAGTGCGGTGCAGGTGTGTACACGCCTCGTAATGTACGGTGAGAATATCGCTGCCGAGCTTTGCAAAAGTACTGATATATCGGTCAGGGTCGACAATCATCAAGTGAACATCAAGGGGCTTGGTAGCGTGTTTTTGAATCACCGATAGCACGGGCATACCATAAGAGATGTTAGGGACAAACACGCCATCCATAACATCAATATGAAACCAATCGGCTTCGCTGGCGTTTACCATTTCAATGGCTTGTTGTAGGTTGCCGAAATCGGCAGCAAGGAGAGAAGGCGCAAGAATCATATTTTCAATTAACAATTAATATTAACAAATTTCAATTAACAATTATCCTACACTGCCTTCTAAGGAGATTTCTAAGAGTTTTTGAGCTTCGACAGCGAACTCCATAGGCAGTTTGTTGAGTACTTCTTTTCCAAAACCATTTACGATGAGTGAAATTGCTTTTTCGGTATCAATACCACGCTGGTTACAATAGAAAATTTGGTCTTCACCAATTTTAGAAGTAGTAGCTTCGTGTTCTATTTGGGCAGTAGGATTTTTAGCTTCTATATAAGGAAAAGTGTGTGCTCCACAATCATTTCCCATTAAGAGAGAGTCACATTGAGAGAAATTGCGCGCATTTTTAGCATTAGGCACTACTTTTACCAATCCGCGGTAGCTATTTTGTGATTTGCCTGCCGAAATACCTTTAGAAATAATTGTAGATTTAGTATTATTACCCAAATGTATCATCTTAGTACCTGTATCGGCTTGTTGAAAGTGATTGGTAACGGCAATAGAATAGAATTCACCTATAGAATTATCACCTTTGAGCACTACAGAAGGATATTTCCAAGTAATTGCTGAGCCTGTTTCTACTTGTGTCCACGATATTTTTGCATTTTTCTCGGCCAAAGCGCGTTTGGTTACAAAATTATAAACCCCACCTTTACCGTCTTTATCACCAGGGAACCAGTTTTGTACTGTAGAATATTTAATTTCGCCATTATCCATAGCTATAAGTTCTACCACAGCAGCGTGTAATTGGTTTTCATCGCGTTTGGGCGCTGTACAACCTTCGAGGTAAGAGACGTAAGCCCCTTCATCAACAATGAGGAGGGTACGTTCAAACTGACCTGTACCAGCTTGATTGATACGGAAATAGGTAGAGAGTTCCATAGGGCAACGCACTCCCTTAGGCACATAGCAGAAAGAGCCATCGGAGAAGACAGCAGAGTTGAGCGCAGCATAGAAATTATCGGTTTTAGGGACAACCGTACCGAGATATTTGCGCACGAGATCGGGATATTTTTGAATCGCTTCGGAAATAGAGCAGAAGATAATGCCGCGTTCAGCCAATGTTTTTTGAAAAGTAGTTGCTACTGAAACGGAGTCCATTACTACGTCCATTGCGACAGCAGGTTTATCTTCTACCCCTGTGAGGCGTTTTTGTTCTTCAAGAGAGATGCCGAGTTTTTGGAAAGTTTCTAAGAGTTGAGGGTCAACCTCGTCTAAACTATTGAGTTTAGGTTTTTGTTTAGGAGCAGAGTAGTAGGCAATATCTTGAAAATCGGGAGTTTCAAATTTAAGGTTTGCCCAATGAGGAGGCTCTTCCATCGCTTGCCACGCACGGAAAGCTTCTAAGCGCCAATCGGTCATCCATTGAGGTTCGTTTTTCTTTTTAGAGAGGGCTATTACCACCTCTTCATTGAGTCCTTTAGGGAAAGTTTCGGATTCTATATCAGTATAAAAGCCGTATTTATATTCGTTGTTTTCTAATTCTTCTTTAAGTTCTTCTTCTGTATATTTAGCCATAATTTCTTTTAGATAAGAGGTAAGAAATAAGAGATAAAAAAACTCCTCTTATTTATACCGAGATGTGATTTTACAAAGCGCAAAGATAGTACTTTAAATTGAATCTAAAATACTATCTTTATAATTATTTTCTATCTCGGATAAAGATAAGAGATAAGAGGTAAGGAATTATCACTTAACCAAGGCGTCTAAGAGTTCGTGGACGGCATCGCTATTCCAACGGGCAATTCCTTCTTTTTGAGCGCGTACGAGTCCGTTTTTATCTACGATATAACCTGACGGGATTTTTTCAGGGTCGAAAGGCATTTTCTCACCGATGATGAGGTAGGTTACTTTGAAATGGAAATTGCGTTTTTGCATCATTTCTTCCACTGGTTCAGGGCGCTCGTTAGTGATGATATAGAAATCTACTTTATCCTTATAGGCATCATATAGTTTTTCTACTGCATAGAGGTCGGCAATACTAATACCTCGCCAGGAGGAGAAGAAATACACGAATGAGGGTTTCTTTCCTCGGGTTTGCGAGTAGTTGAACTGCACATCTTTGCGATCTTTGAGTTGCCAACTGAAATCAATTTTTTGAGCTTTATCGGCAGGAATGATGTCTACCGAACTAGCGAAAATTCGTTGTAGTAAAATCTTACTTTCATAACCTAAGGGGGTTACGAAGAAAGAAAGTATGAAAAGGATAAGGAGTAGATTAAGTATGGTACGTTTTTTCATATAAACTAAATTATTTTTCTTCTTGAATGATATCTTTATATTCTTCCCAAAAGGCTTCGAACTGCGACATTGATTGGTATAGAAACTCCATTGTTTGTTGCCAAGTGTCTTTGTTGTGAATGGTTACCCCTTGCAGTTCTACATATACACAACTAATTTCTTTACCATTGTCCAAGAAGAAATGCTCTTCGAAAACAGCGTTAGGGAGGTATTCTTCTTGGAGTATAGTTTTGAGCGACAGCAATTTGTTATAATACAAACTACGTATCTCCTCGTGAGGGTCTTCTACAGCGAGTAGCACCCGCGCTTTACGAGTGTCGAATGAAAACTTAAAACTGAAATCCTTTATTTTAGTGTCATACAACGTCCATTTGCGAGGGAACGATTTACCAAAAGATATCCAGAAGTCTTCGCGTAGTTTTTTTGCTTCGGCTTTGCTATACACTTTTAATTAGGTAACAAGTAACAGGTAATAGGTAACAAGTTGATATGTGATAATAAATTAATTGAAATTTATTTGGGCGGAGAAAGTAAGAGGAGATCCATCTATTTGCTTGTAAAAAGTAAATTTATAAAAAGTGGAACCGTCTTTTTCTGAAATACCATATTTTTTTTCTTCTACATCAAAAGCCAGAAATACATCAGGAGTATTGAGTTTTCTAAGTTTGAATTGCAATTCATTTGTTTTTTTATCAAACAACTCATATCCCCAATTAGTTGGTTTAGCATACAGAAATAGAATAAGAGGTTCGCTTATAGGCGCAGCAGTAACTGTAAGTTCGGGTACTGCTGTTGTTGCTGAGGGAATAGAGGGGTTTGAGGCTACTGAAGGAGCTTGATAATCTGCCTTAAAAGTAGCTAATTCTGTACCTGAAAGGGCATTGCGCAAGGCTTCTTGGTAGGATTTTTTAAACTCCTTTTCACGGCTTTTACCTATCTGAGAAGTAAAGACCGCTTTATTAGTACAATCGGTGAGAAGGAATTGTACTTTAGAGGTCATCATATTCGATTGGTTCTTCACATCAGCTTTTAGGGTAGCGCAAGGGTTTTGGAGTAGCTCGGCAGGAGCTTCACTTTCCATATAGACTTTAAATCCTTGTTTTTCGAGCAAGAATTTTGTGAGCATATTGAGTTGATATTGATTGTCTTCTTTTTGGAAAGCATAACGATTAGGAACAATCACGGTTTGTGCTACAAGAGTTAGTGGTAGTAATGTTACTAAAAATAATATTTTTTTCATTGGGTTTATTTATTTAACGCGAGTTCGGTATAAGTAATTATTTAACAATCAGTAAAATATTTTTAATCTCCCACGAATTACACGAATTTTCACGAAATTGGGAGTGTATAAAAGTCTTTATTTTTTATTATCTCACGAATTTTCATCTGACGGTGAATTATTTTGTGAATATATTATAATACAAAGCTGTAAATCAATATTCTGTTATTATAAAATTCTCCCACAGATTACACGGATAAAACGGATTACAATGTTTTTAGGATTCTGGCGCTACTCTTACGATTTTACGGAATTTAACGCAAATATAATTGTAAATCAGTGTACTATTTACTATTATTAATACTAATCAAAGAATATTATTCTTCGTTGTTCTTCATACGAGCTTCGAGTTCAGCTTGGAATTCCTCGATAACGGGTTTCATAGTACTTTCGGGGAGATCGGAGATACGAATGTACATCAGTCCATCGACAGAATTGTTGAACAGCGGGTCGACATTGAAAGCGATAACTTTGGCGTTTTGCTTGATATACTTTTTAATAAGCACAGGCAAACGCAAATTCCCAGGTTCGAGTTCATCGATTAGCTTGTCGAATTTGTTTAAATCAGCCTTACTTTCGTCGAAAATAAAGTCTTTATCTTCGTCTTTGAGTTTTACTTTGAATTCTTTTTTTGGGCGTACATATTGTGCGATGTAAGGGTCGTAGAAGTTTGACTTCATAAACTCTATCATCAGCGATTTAGAAAAGTTGGAAAATTGGTTGCTAATGCTCACGCTACCCAACAGATAAGAGTGTTCGGGATAGCGCAAAGTAGTGTGGGCAATTCCTTTCCAAAGCAAAAACAGAGGCATTGGTTTCTGTTGGTATTCCGAAATGATAAAAGCACGCCCCATTTCAATAGTTTTACTCATCATATCGTAGAGTTCGGGCTCAAAACGGAATAAATCGTGTGTATAGAAGCCTTCAATACCATATTTAGGGAATATCTCAGCGCCTAATCCCATACGATAAGCGCCTGCAATTTTCTTAGCTTCATTATCCCAAAGGAAAAGATGGTGGTAATAGAGGTCGAATTTATCGACATCGGAGGAAGCGTTTGTCCCCTCCCCTACTTCGCGGAAGGTAATTTCACGCAAGCGACCTATTTCCTTCATTATATTAGGGATTTCCTGATAAGGAGCTAAAAAGACCTCGTAATTATTGTTTTTCAGCAGTCGGTAATCCTTTTTAGTTACATTTTCTACTTCTTTTTCTATAAGATCTTGCTGTATAGGAGCTTCAATTTGTTGTGGATTAGGAGTACCTTTGTTTGATTTCAGCACATTAGGCAAAGGCAAGAATTTTTTATCTTGTTCAAAAGCATTGGCTAAGATGTAGGTTTTCTTGCGGAGGAATTCGGTAAAATCGGCTAAATCGGTATGTTCATCTTGCATAGCTACCGAGATAGGTTTGCCTATGCGTATGTAGATAGTGCGTTGTTTTTGAGTAAGGAGTTCTGAAGGTAATTTGGCAGTGCGTAAGGTATCACTCAGGCTTGCCAAAAAGTAGAACAGTTTGCTGTTTTTGGCGTGGAAATAAATAGGAACGATAGGCACTTTAGCTTTTTTAGCGAGTTTCATTGCTGCTTCTTCCCAAGGTTTATCAACCATTAGTTGTCCTTCTTTGGTTACAGACACTTCACCAGCAGGAAAAAGCCCCAAAGGTTTTCCTTCTTTGAGATGTGCTATGGTGTGTTTGAAGCCAACAATACTGGATTTTGCATCCTTGCGGTCTTCAAACGGATTGACTGGCAACACATAAGGAGCTAAAGGCTCAATGCGTTGCAAGAGAAAGTTCGCCATAATTTTGAAATCAGGGCGTTTTTCTAAGAGCAATTTGAGGAGCAAAATGCCATCAACACCCCCCAGTGGGTGGTTAGAAATCGTGATAAAAGCTCCTTCTTTGGGGATATTTTTAAAATCTTCTTCAGGTATTTCGAACTTTATTTCAAACTCGTCTAACAGTTTGTTGAGGAAGTCTAAGCCTTCAAATTTTTTGGTTCGGTTATAAATAGCATTGAGTTTGGAGAGACGGAGTAGCTTCATCAGCGCCCATCCTCCAAAGGTACCCAAGAAACCAAGTTTATCAATATTAATTGCTTTGGCTACTTCTTTTGCACTTACCAATCCTTTATCTTTTTGCATTCTCATTCGTTATTAAAGTTTTATGATTGTTTTCCTTTTTGCAGTTGCTTTATTCTCTTGAGTCGTGCCATCACTTCATCACGGTGGAGGGATTTAGAAGCTACCTTGCCTATAGTGAGCCCTTGTACCAAAATAGAAAACAATACTACTATATAAGTAATTTGCAACAATGTTTCTTTAAGACCGCCCTTATCGGCTGGGATAGAGAGCACTAAGGCAATAGATACACCGCCGCGCACGCCTCCCCACACCATAGTAATGAGTGATCCTGAAGAATAGGTAGTAGCTTTGCGTAATATAGTTTGGGCGGGAATATAAATTGCTAAAGCACGCCCTAAGAGGCACACGAGAATAGCAACACCTCCTAAGAGGAACTGTTCATTTAAGTTATCTATCAGTAGCATCTCAAAACCTATGAATAAGAACAAGATGGCATTCATAATTTCATCGACGATAGCCCAGAATTTCTCTAAGTAATCTTTATTTTCGGCACTATTTGCCTTTTTTCCTATGTTACCGACAAAGAGTCCTGCAATCACCATTGCTAAAGGCGAGGATACGTGAGAAGTTTTGGCAATGAGGAAGCCTCCCATTACAACGGCTAAAGTGAGCAAGACACTCACGTGATAGTCGTCGGCTTTTTTCATCATTTTGGAGGCTATCCAGCCTAAGAGCCCCCCTAAGAAAACGCCTCCTCCAGCTTCTAAGAGAAAAAGTTTTGTAATGGTATTGAAGGAAGGTTCGAAAGTGTGATCGGTAGCTAATTTGAGTATGACAGCGAACATTACGACGGCTACCCCATCGTTGAAAAGAGATTCACCTGTAATTTTATTTTCGATACGTTTAGGTACATTAGCTTGTTTGAGCACTCCCAACACTACAATAGGGTCGGTGGGGGAAATAAGCGCTCCAAAAAGCAGACAATAAACATAAGGAATATGGATTTCTACCAAAGGAGCTATATAGTACAATAAGACTGATATAAAGAAAGCTGAGAGTACTACGCTGATAGTTGCATAGGTAAAAATAGGGAGTCGGTAATTTTTGAGGTCGTTGATATTGATATGAAGAGCACCTGCAAAGAGGAGGAAGTTTAGCATTGCCCCCATTAAGATTTCGGTAAAATCGAATCCTTGTAATAGAGATTCCAAGCGGTGTGCTAAACCTGAAAATATTTCACCACCGAAAAGACGTACGCCTACTGATACCATCATAGCAATCACCATAATACCTATAGTCATAGGTAGTTTTACGTAGCGCACATTCACGTACGAAAACAAGGCGGCTAAGACGATAATCACTGAAAAAGCGTAGTATAACTCCATATTACTATTTTATTTGTCGGCAAAGGTACGAATAATTTGGAAATTTACAAATTTGCTAATTAGCTAATCGCTTTCGTCGGTGTTCAGTAAGTTCAGAGAAATTGTATTGGAGAGCAGGAGTTTGATCTTCCAATTCGCCATTGCTAATGGCACGGAGGATGATTTCTTCTATCCAGTAATCTTCTTCGATATTCATAGGGTCATAGCCTTTTTTTAGGGAGAGATCGTAGAGCCAAGCAGTTTTATTATACCAATAGGCATTCCAACCGTTGCGGAGTTCTTTTACCAAATCGTAGGCAGTACGCCCTGTTTGGCGGTGGATGAGCTTGATGAGGATGCGCCCTTGAGAGCGGGAGAGTTTTTTGAGTTCGTCGGTAAAGTGGTCTTCTATATAACGTTGAGTGCGCTTTACATAGACTTTTCGCTGTTGTTTGTTTTGCATAGTATCCATAATACGTTCCATAGTATAAAGGCGATCGGCAGCCATTTTAGCATAAGGATACACGCGTTTTACACGACTTTTGAGCAGTAGATATCGTTTTTGAGCATCGGCATCACCAAAGGAACGCTCTCTACCAAAGAGGTTTACCTCAGGAAGATAGATAGTATCACCTTCGTGAAAATCTTGAGCGAATAAGAGGTAAGAGGTAAGAGGTAAGAGGTAAGCTATAAATGGTAGGAGATAATGTTTTATATATGTGATGATGTTTTTCATAGTGATTTTTTTTATTAAGGGCGTATGGCATACTCCCCTGCATAACATACTGCAAAAATTATTCCAAGTTACCTATTCACTATTAGCTTCACTACTTCCCTAAAACAGCCATTTTAATAGCAGTGATAGCGGCTTCTACACCTTTGTTACCTAGTTTTCCTCCACTTCGGTCGAGTGATTGCTGAAGATTGTTATCGGTGAGGACACAGAAGATTATGGGCACCTTACTTTGCATTGCATTGAGTTGAGCAATACCTTGAGTAACTCCTTGACACACAAAATCAAAGTGCTTGGTTTCGCCTTGTATTACACAGCCTATTACGATGATAGCATCTAAGTGCTGAGTATCGATCATTCGTTTGGTAGCGTGTACTAGTTCAAAACTACCAGGGACTTCCCAAAGGAGGAGGTTGCTATCTACAGCCCCACAATCTTTAAGGGTAGCGATAGCCCCATCGCGCATTCCGTAAGTTACTTGTTCATTCCACTGAGAAGTAATAATCCCAAAGCGAAGAGCTTTCGCATTTGGGATTGTACTTTTATCGTATTGAGATAAATTCTTGTTTTCTGTTGCCATTTTTTCAGATAAGAGATAAGAGATAAGAGGTAAGAATGTTCATCTTCTGCCTTTTATTCTTATCTTGTTTTATTGACTGATTTTTCCGATAAGGATATCGATAGTGCGAGCTTCTTCTGAAGTAGGGAATTCATCTTTGATGCGCTCGTAGTATTTGAGAGCATCATCTTTTTTACCTTGTAGAGAAGCTACTATACCTGCTTTTTTGAGGTATATAGGAGTTACAAAATCGTTGTTGCTATGTTCAAAGGCTTTGATGTAGTATTTGAGAGCCTCGGCATTATTTTTTTGTTGAAGGTAAGCATCGCCTATATTTCCATAGGCTAAAGCGCCGAAAATATCGTCATCAGAATTAAATTCTTTGAGGTGATCGATAGCATTGTTGTAGTCACGCAAACGCATATAAGCCATACCCATACCATACTCGGCGAGGTTAGCTGCTTTGGTACCACTATAGTTTTGAGCGATTTGCTTGAAGCCATATTTACCTTTACCGCCTTCGATAGAAACTTTGAAGAGAGAATCTTTGGCTTTAGCATCGGTAGCTTGCATAGCTTCATCAAAGAATTGTTGAGCGAAGAAGAATTCGTTAGCAGCTTTCTTTTCGTTAGGAGCTTTCACAAATTGTTGGTATAACAAATAACCTAAGCCCAGTACGGCTACAGCTATGAGGGCTCCGATAATAATTTTCTGATTGCGTTTCACCCAATCTTCGGTACGAGTAGCGCCTGCATCAAGGGCATCGAATACCTCGGCAGTAGTACTTTCTTGGTGCAATCGAGTTTCTTGAGCGTCGTTGAGTTGCTCGTTATCTCTATGTCTATTAGGTCGGTTGTTGTTCTTTTTGTAAGTTGCCATATATAATTTTCAATTAAAGTTCGGCAAAAGTACGACAATTATTTGAATTGACAAATTTTTTTTCTAATTTACTTATTTGTGAATCTGCTAATTATTTTATACCTTTGCCACTCCAAAGTAATTTTATATGCTTACTAAAGAACCATTACATTATTTTTCTACTATACGCAAACATTTCAGAAACTCTTACTTAGCTGAAGACATTCATCAGATTATCATTGGGATAGATTGCGATTACTTCGATGCCTACAGTCATAATTACACCTCTTTGCAAGCCTATTACCAGCAACAAACTTCTATCGCACCCTTTGCGGGACTTTTTGGGGTATTAGGTTATGAATCAATCCATTTTTTTGAAAATATTCCCACACAAGAGCAAGCTCAATACGAGTTTCCCGCCTTTGTATTTGCGAATGCGAAAGCCTATTTGCATTATTCCAAAGTGAATAAAGTGTACTCTTTTTACGGCGATGAAGTATTATACTTCAATTTTTTGGAAGCAGCAAATGAAGAAACTTCTACTTCTATAAAATCAATTTCAGCTGAAAAACCTTTTTATCACATCAATACCGACCTGAATGAGGAGCAAATACACTTTTACAAGATAGTGGAAAAAGCTAAGGAATACCTACGTGCTGGCGATATTTTTCAAGTGGTATTGAGCGAACAACTCTGTTTGGAAAGCAACCTCAACTCTTTAGAATTTTATAAACTACTCAGTACAGCCAATCCCTCTCCTTATATGTTTTTCTTCCCTACTCCTTATGGAGAGGTGGTAGGGTCAAGTCCTGAAATATTAGTAGAAATCAACTCGGAAACTATGTATATAGCACCTATCGCTGGTACACGCCCGCGTGGTAAAGATGCTAACGATGATGCTCGTTTGGCACAAGAACTTCTCGCCGATCCTAAAGAGTGTTCTGAGCACCGAATGCTGGTTGATTTAGCACGCAACGATATAGGGCGTTTTGCCGAGAAAGGTACTGTGCAGGTGAAGAATATGATGCACATTAAGCAGTTAGAGCACGTGATGCACATAGTAACCGATGTGTATGGTCGCAAGCGCAAAGAGGTGTCGCTTTTTGAGGTGATTGGAGCAGTATTCCCTGCAGGTACGCTGAGTGGAGCGCCTAAAATACGCGCTATGGAAATTATTGCTGAGCTGGAACAATACCGCCGCAATGTGTATGGAGGAGGTATTGGCTTTTTGCATTTCAACGGCAACGTACAGCTCGCTATTGTGATACGCAGTGCTTTTTTTGAAAAACCTGCTTTTCAGGATTCTGAGTGCACCCGTGTATTTATACAAGCCGGAGCAGGAGTTGTTTATGATTCTATACCTGAAAAAGAATATGCTGAAATACAACACAAAAGAGCTTCAGTAGTGAAAGTGTTTGAGAGGAATTGCAATCCTCACCCCAAGCCCTCTTCCAAGGAGAGGGGGCAATCCGCAAAAAAGGACTATATAACGACTAAAACCTAACACCTAAAAATGATTTTACTAATAGATAATTACGATTCATTTGTTTTTAATGTAGCACAATACCTCGGTGAACTCACTGATGAAGAAGTGCGTACTGTGCGCAATGACCAACTCACCCTTGCCGAGATACGCGCTCTAAACCCCTCACGTATAGTGCTTTCACCAGGACCCAAACACCCTAAGGACAGTGGGATTTGTTTGGAAATACTAAAAGAAATTACCGATATTCCTATTTTAGGTATCTGTTTAGGGCATCAGGCGTTTGGATTGGTGCACGGCGGCACTATAAAACGATTAGAAGTACCTTTGCACGGCAAGACTTCTGTACTTACCGTTACCGAACCACAATCGATATTGTTTAAAGGCTTGCCACAGCAGTTTAGCGTGATGCGCTACCACTCGCTATATGTAGATAAAGACACCTTGCCACAAGAACTCATCATAACTGCCCTCTCGGACGATGGAGTGATTATGGCATTACAACACAAAACAAAACCTATTCACAGTATTCAATTTCACCCTGAATCGTTTTTTACTGAATATGGCAAAAATATCCTCAAGAACTTTTTGATAGGGACACAAACTGCTCAAAGCGTTCAAAATACTGAGGAAAAAGCAAAAGCCTACGCCAATGAAGTGTTCAAAGCAGCTTTGAAGAAACTGCAAGAGAATCAGCCGTTAGGCGATAGCGATTTCAAACAGATATGTGCGGTATTGCACAGCAAGCAGTACGACATCGTACAATTAGGCGCGCTCTTGGTGCTTATCAGCGAAAAGAGTTTATATCCAGAATCACTTACTGCTTTTGTGCGTAACATCTTGGCGTATAGCACTACCTTTGCAGACTCAAGACCTATGATAGACCTCTGTGGTACAGGAGGCGATGGACTCATAACTATTAACATTTCTACCACGGTAGCCTTTATAGTAGCTGCCTTAGGCGTGAAAGTAGCCAAACACGGCAACAGGTCGGTTACAAGCCAGAGTGGCAGTACTGATGTGTTAGGAGAGCTCGGTATTGCGATGGAAAGCAACTTGATGAAACAATTAGATAGCTTGGAGAAAAACGGATTAGCATTCTTCCACGCGCCTTTCTTCCATAACTTAGTAGGCGAAGTACGTGAAGTGCGACAACGTTTGGGCATCCGCACGGTGTTTAACGTATTAGGCCCTCTGTTACACCCCAATACAAAACTAAAATACCAATTAGTAGGTTTATATCACGAGCCCGTGATGCGCCTCTATGCCGAAACACTACAGCTTTTAGGACGCGAACACGCTTTAGTAGTACGTGGCAATGATGGTTTAGATGAAATAAGTATTTGTGATGAGACGAAGATTGTAGAGGTAAAGGGTAAGCAAATATTAGAGTATACCATAGCGCCTGAAATGTTTGGCTTTAAGCGTGCTTTTCACGCTGATATACAAGGTGGTACTCCTACTGAAAACGCTGAGATACTACGTCGCACTCTCAAAGGTGAAGAGCGCGGTGCTAAAGCTGATATCGTGATACTCAACGCAATGTTTGCTCTCTATACCGCCAATGTAGTAAAACACCCCACTGAAGCTAAACCTCTTATTGAAGAAGCATTAAGGAGTGGAAAAGTATGGAACTATTATCAATTAACAATGAACAATTAACAATTAATAATTAACAGGTTTCATTTATGGATATTCTTTCTAAAATCAAAGAACAACGCGAAATACAATTACATCGTGAAATAGAAGAATGGGCGCGCCCTTATTTAACGCAGGCTATACAACAACCTGGCATTAGCATTATTGGTGAAATCAAACGTGCTTCTCCCTCTAAAGGACAAATAGCGACAAAAGATTTCGACCTTCTAAAGCAAGCCCAACACTACGCAAATAACCGCGTAGCTGCCTTTTCTATCCTTACCGAAGAAGCTTACTTTAAGGGAGATAACGCTTTTATTCCCACTGTAGCCAAAGCTTTCCCTATGATGCCTATCCTCCGCAAGGATTTTATCTATACTCCTTTTCAGGTATTCCACGCCAAGAGTTTAGGAGCTTCGGCAATTTTGCTGATTGTACGTATGCTTACTGATGATGAGCTGATGTTCTTGCATCTGTTAGCACATTCTTTGGATTTAGAAGTATTAGTAGAAGTTCACAATAAAGAAGAACTACAACGCGCTTTACAAGTACCTGATTTAGAACTCTTAGGCATCAATAATCGCAACCTCAATACTTTTGAGGTATCGCTGAAAACAACAGAGCAACTACTCAAAGCAATTCCCAAAAGCCAACGTGAAGAACTATTGATAGTAAGCGAAAGTGGCTATCACAGTAAAGAAGATATTGTATATGCCGAAAACTTAGGCATAGATGCCCTTTTAATAGGAGAAGCACTGATGAAAGGAGAGATTTTTTAATGACGAGGAACGAATGACGAATGACGAGGGACAAATGACGAGTTACGAATGACGAGGGACAAATGAAAAGTAAATAAATCACTGAACTTATGAATAAAATTATTGATAGAACCTTATTTTTTAGATGGGGTGAGAGTTCTACTTGTTTAGAAGTATCTGGTGATGTGTTTTTCTTTGATACTGAGGGAAATTTGCGCGGCATAAACCTCCTTTTGCAACACAATGTAGGGAGTGTTATACTACCTGTTTTACCTTCCTTTCTGTTAGAAGAAAAACCTACTACGCTCACCACTCTTTCGCGTGAGGATTTCAGCTTTGAAGTAGATGACTACACCCATACCCGTGCGTACTTATGTGATAATAATCTTGTATTTAGCTACACTAATTGCAATAAAATATTAGACTTGGTAACCCTAAAAGTTACTGAAAATCTTTATTTCATTCTCAACGAAGAAAAGATTTTGCAATACATTATAGTAACTGATGTATCAAGTATACCTTTTGCTGGGATGCCTTATGATAGCGCTCCTCTCTACCTAAAAGAAAAAGAAGTGAGAGAGTTATATTTTTTAACTTATACTTTAGCTTCTGACGATGTAGTGCAGTATGTGAGTATTTTAGAAAAAATACAAAAAAATGATTATTACGACGGGCAACTCGAAAGAGTAGCTAATGATTTAGTGAATGATTTAGATGAATGGCTTACTATAATAGCAGAATAACCAATGACCACTCAGCTAAAAATATGCGGAATTCGCTCTCTTAGTGAAATTCAAGAACTGAAAGATTTGTCTATCGATTACTTCAGCTGTATCTTTGCGCCTAAAAGTCCGCGTTATGTGAGCGTGGATTTAGCAAAAGATATAGTTACTGAAATACACTCAGTTGGCAAACTGGCAGTAGGGGTGTTTGTGAATACACCTATACACGAACTACAACAAATTCAGCAACAAACAAACATTGATATACTGCAACTACACGGCAATGAAAGCGTTGAAGATTGCAGCACCTTACACAACGCAGGCTACACTCTTTGGAAAGCCTTTTCAGTATACGATACTTTACCTGATATTACTCCCTATCAGCCTTATATTCAATATCCTTTATTCGATACCAAAGGCATTGCCGAAGGTGGTAACGGCACTCAATTTAACTGGGAAATACTTAAAGACCTATCGCCTTACTCTTATATTTTAGCAGGAGGTCTTGAGGTAGATAATGTACAAGAAGCCTTGTGTTATCATCCTGCAATATTAGATGTGAACAGCAAAGTAGAGTGCAACCACCGCAAAAATCGCTCACTTGTGGAAAAAATAATTAGTAAATTAGCAGATTAGAAAATTAACAAATGAATACAAAATCTTATTTCGGTAAATTTGGAGGGCAATACGTGCCTGAAACTGCTATGTTCGCCTTGAACGAATTAGAATCCGAATACCTTAAAGCCAAAGCCGACCCTACCTTTCAGGAAGAACTAAACGACCTACTCAAAAACTATGTAGGTCGTCCTACCCCCCTTTATCACGCCAAAAACTTAAGTGCGCACTACGGTCAGCAGATTTACCTGAAACGCGAAGACCTCAACCATACTGGAGCTCATAAGATTAACAATGCTCTGGGGCAAGTATTGCTTGCCAAACGTATGGGCAAGAAAAAAGTGATTGCCGAAACTGGTGCAGGACAACACGGGGTGGCAACCGCTACTGCGGCGGCTCTCTTAGGATTGGAATGCGATGTGTATATGGGTGCAGTAGATATGGAGCGCCAAAAGCTAAATGTTTTCCGTATGGAACTCTTGGGCGCACACGTAGTAGCCATTCACGACGGACTTAAAACGCTTAAAGAGGCGACTACCGCTGCTATCCAATCGTGGGTAGCTGAGATTGAAACGGTGTTCTACGTGATAGGCTCGGCAGTAGGTCCTCACCCCTACCCTTCAATGGTAAAAGATTTTCAATCGATTATAGGTACAGAATGCCGTGAGCAACTTAATACTTTAGGCTTACACGCCGATCACGTAATTGCTTGCGTAGGTGGTGGTAGCAACGCTATTGGCATCTTTTCAGGATTTTTAGATGATGATACTACACACCTCTACGGAGTAGAAGCAGGTGGTTACGGCATTGATACCGATATGCACGCTGCTACCCTCACTTTAGGCAAAGAGGGTATTATTCACGGAATGAAAACTTATGTTTTACAAGATAAGTACGGACAAATAAGTCCGGTGCATTCTATTTCGGCTGGGCTTGATTACCCTGGGGTAGGCCCTCAGCACGCCCATCTCTTTGAAAGTGGTAAAGCTACATATATACCTATCACCGATGCGGAGGCTATGGATGCTCTTGTACGCACCACTCGCTTTGAAGGAATTATCCCTGCCATTGAAAGTGCTCACGCTTTGGCGTATTTAGAAAAATTATGCCCCTCCTTGCCTGCTAATCAAACCATAGTAGTAAATGTATCGGGTAGAGGTGATAAAGATATGCACACTGTTTTTTCAGTATTAAAAGGAGAAAAAGATGAAATATAAAACTATAACAGATGTTTTTGCCGAAAAGAAAAACGTTAATATCGGCTATATAGTAGCAGGCTACCCCTCTACTCAATTTACAAAAGAATTTCTCACGAAGTTAGACGACTCGGCTATTGATATTTTGGAAATAGGCATTCCCTATTCCGACCCCTTAGCCGATGGTAAACACATTGCTGAAGCTTCATTTGCTGCCTCACAAGCAGGGGTTACTACCGATGTAGTGTTTGATCTTCTTAATTCAGTAAAAGAAAAAATACATAAGCCCTTAGTGTTTTTAGTGTATTACAATCTCGTTTTTGCTTATGGAGTAGAAGCCTTTGTAAAGCGAAGTGCTGAAGTAGGTATCAAAGGTATGATTATCCCCGATTTGCCTTATGAAGAAGCCACCGAAGTAGCACAACTGCTAAACGCTCATAACATTGCTTTTATTCCTTTGGTGAGTGTAACTTCTGGCGACCGCATTGCTAAAATCGCTTCTTTAGCTAAAGGTGGTTTTGTATATGCTGTGGGGTCTTTAGGAGTAACGGGTAGCAAGCAGGTTGATTTAGGTAGATTGGAACAGTTCATTACCGACATCAAGCAACATACCACCCTACCTGTAGCGTTAGGATTTGGCATCAAAACGAATAACGATGTACAAACGATGCGCCATTATGCCGATGGAGTAATTGTAGGTACGAGCATCGTCATTCTCACCCAAAACAATGATGTGGTAAAAACTATGAAAGAAATTGAAGAACTATTTAAGTAACATTTGGGTAACAAATAACAAGTAACTTTGTTAGAGTCTAATGACTTTAACAAAGTTTTTTTATGATTAATCATTAACGACTGCTTTCCTAACTTACTGATTACTTACGTTTTCATAAGAAAAACAAACTTTAGTAAAGAAAAACGTACAATAGGTAAAGAGTACTTTGTTAATCAATTCTTAATTTTGTCGCAAAGAAAAAACTTTAAATTTTTGTATAATGAAAAACATCATTAGCATTTGTATTTTGTTGTTCAGCATCCCGATGTTGGCGCAAAAAGTAACCATTACGGGGGTCGTTACCGATGAAAACCAACAACCCCTCCCTGGTGCGACGGTAGTAGTAGAGCCAGCGCATACAGGTGCGGCTACTGATTTGGATGGGCGTTTTTCCTTGAGTGCGCTCCCTACTGATAAACTCGTAGTGAGCTATATAGGGTATCAGCCAAAAACTATAGCCGTAGGCAAAACACGTACCTTCAAAGTAACACTCTCTCCTGAAGTAACTCAAATGGATGAGGTGGTAATTGTAGGGTACGGTACACAGCGCAAAAGCGATATTTCTACGGCAGTAGCTTCGGTGAAGATGGCAGATATTGCCCAAAGCAGTCCGTCGCAGGTATTGCAAGCGTTGCAAGGTAAAGTGAGTGGGGTGCAAATCATCTCTTCCGATGGTTCTGCTTCCAGCGGACTCACCTTTAGAATTCGCGGGGTGAACTCCATCACAGGAGGTACGCAACCGCTCTTTGTTATTGATGGGGTGCCTATGCCTACCCAAAGGGTAACCAATACCAATGAAGATGTGGCTACCAATCCGCTACTCAGTTTAAACCCTAACGACATTGAGTCAATGGAAATCCTCAAAGATGCCGCCGCAGCAGCTATCTACGGGTCTAACGGTTCTAATGGGGTAGTGCTTATCACCACCAAAAAAGGTAAGGAACTCGCTAAACCTAAATTTAACTTCAGTTATGCAAGTTCTATTGAAATGATGCCTAATATCCCTTTGAAGGTGCTCAGCGCTGAAGATTATGCTCACAAAATGCTCGATTATGGCACTTGGGGCAATCAACCTCAAATAGACTTTTGGCAACGAATCATTGCCGAAAAAGGCTGGAATCACCCTGCCGTAAAAGATTGGCTGAAAGAAGTTACCCAAACAGGTACCAAAAACGAAGCTAACGGTAGTATCACGGGTGGTACCGACCAAACCCGTTATATGCTTTCTGTGGGCTATCTGAACCAAGAAGGACTTATCAAGCGTTCTGCTTTCAACCGCTTTACTTCACGCCTCAACCTCTCTCAGAAGATTAACGATAAGATGAATGCAGGTATCAACCTCTCTTATGCCGTTTCTAAGGATAAAAATCCCGTAAGCGATTGGTCTCAAAATGGAGTGGTTCTCAAAGCTTTGCAAACTTCTCCTTTCTTAGACTACCCTGGTTTTGGTACCCTGATGAGCTATCCTAATATTCGCACGATGAGCCCTAAAGTAGCAGTAGACCAAGTGGATATCAATACCAAATACAACGAGCTCAACGCCAATGTATACCTCAGCTATCAACTGCTTAAAGATTTGACTTTTAACACCAGTGCTTCTTACCGTTTACACACTATTGGTCAAGACCGTTTTTGGGGACCTGACACTTGGTTCGGACAGTCAGAACGCGGACGTATGGAACTCTCTCATCGCAATGAGAACAGCTGGGTATATGAAGCCCGTTTGCAATACTCTAAAAGCATCAATAAGCACTATTTTTCTATAATGGGTGCTTTTGAAGCCAATAAGTATTGGACAGATTATACTTATAACAAATCTACCAACTTCGAGGATACCAAACAAGGTATTTGGGGTATCAACCAAGGGTTAGTAACCTATGCGCCTTTGTACACTTATGATGGCAACCAATTAGTATCCTACATCAGTAGAGCAACTTATAGTTATAACAACAAGTATGTACTCAATGCTTCTTTGCGTGCTGATGGTTCTTCTAAATTTGGTAAGAATAACAAATACGGTTATTTTCCTGCCGTTTCTTTAGCTTGGAATGCTCACGAAGAAGACTTTATCAAAAAAATAGAAGCTATTTCCAATTTGCGTTTGCGCGGTAGTTTTGGTATGACAGGTAACAACCAAATCCCATCTTACCAATCTTTAGCGCAACTCGCTAAAAATAAAGTAGTTTTAGACGGTAACAAAGTGGAAATCGGTCGTTATACTAGCAATATAGCTAACGACAACCTTAAATGGGAAAGCCAAAAGCAATACAATATTGGTTTAGATTTGTCCTTCCTCAAAAACCGTTACACCCTTTCTACTGAATTGTATTACAAACGGATAGACGATATGCTTTTGGAAGTGAATATCCCTTCTACTTCGGGATTCCAAAAAGCGTGGAAGAATGCAGGTTCAATGGAAAACAAAGGTCTCGAAGTGAGCTTCAATGCACAATGGTTGCGTGAAGGCGATTT
Organism: Capnocytophaga genosp. AHN8471; assembly: GCF_016806945.1. Lineage (NCBI taxonomy): Bacteria > Pseudomonadati > Bacteroidota > Flavobacteriia > Flavobacteriales > Flavobacteriaceae > Capnocytophaga > Capnocytophaga genosp. AHN8471. Next base: position 103,852 of record NZ_JAESPJ010000005.1, on the reverse strand, counting down.
CAAATGGACAACCGATTTCAATATTTCTTTCTACCGAAACAAAATCCTTTCGTTAGACGAAGGTCAGTATCAACAATTCTACGACCGTGGCATCAACTCCAAAATCAAAAGTGATGTGCTCTTGCGCGTAGGTATGCCAGTAGGTATTTACTACGGTTATGTAGCCGATGGTGTATTCCACAACCAAAACGAAGTGGATAACGCTCAGCCAGGGCCTAACGTCGCTTTAGGAGGTTTGCGTGTGAAAGACATCAACCACGATGGTGTAATCGATACTAACGACCGTGTGCCTGTAGCCGATGTAAACCCATTGCACACCGGCGGTATAGGTAACACTTTCTCATATAAAGGTTGGGAACTGTACGCTTTCTTGCGTTGGTCGTATGGCAACGATGTAGTAAACGGAAATGCTTACTACCTCACAGGCACTAAGAATATCGACAATATCACACAAAGCGTTTATAACAACGTGTGGTCGGAAGCACACCCTGACCGTAACTTCCCGCTCTTTGGAGGTGGTTTCTGGGCTGAAAATGCTTTCCGTAGCGACTTAGTAGAAGATGGTTCTTTCTTGCGTTTGCAAACCGTGAGTCTCAGCTACAATTTGCCTAAGGAGGTATTAGAGCCTTATAAACTTAACAAATTGCGCATAGGGGTAACAGGTACTAACCTCGCTCTTTGGACACGTTATTCAGGGTTTGACCCCGAAGCCAATACGGGCTATGGAACTATTGCCCGCTTAGCCCCAGGCCTCGATATGAGTCCGTACCCACGACCTACATCGGTTTTATTCTCAGTAGAAGTTGGTTTTTAAAAGATATAGATTATGAAATTACATATTACCACCATTATAGCAATAGGGGCAAGCCTCGGATTGAGCAGTTGTGCTAAGTTCTTAGAAGAAGACCCCAAGAGCACCCTTACGTCTCAATTTTTCTATCAAAATGAATTGGATGCTCGCCAAGCGATGAACGGTACTTACCGTTACCTCACCGATGTGTACATCACAGGACACGGCACCAAACAAATTAGTACCGACCTTGCCAAACGCGCTGATTGGGACGAGGGGCAAGGCTTGCGTAACTATAAGTTTGGACCTGACAACGATTATATCACCCAAATGTGGCAACAACACTATGCTGCCATTAAGAACTGCAACTCGGTAATCGATAATGTAACCGAACACCAAGATCGTATCAATAACTGGGAACGCTATGTAGCCGAAGCTCGTGGTGTGCGCGCTTACTTGTACTTCGATTTGGTGCGTTGGTTTGGCGATGTGCCTTTGGTATTAAAAGAAACCGAATCGCTTGACGACCTCAAAGTGCCTCGCACCCCTCAAAAGCAGGTGTTTGAGCAAATTATTGCCGATTTTACTTACTCAATGGCTCACGTAGCCGAAAAAGACGATAGAAGCAATGGTTATCAATACGGACGTATTACCAAAGATGCTTGTCGCGGTTTCTTGGCTAAAGTACACTTGTGGCTTGCCTCAGTAGCACAACGCGACGGACGTGAAGTGCTTGGTTCGGCTACTGAAAACTACACCAAAGCAATGAACTATGCCAAAGAGGTCATACAAGGCGGTCGCTACCAATTAGTAGAATACTATCCTGATGTATTCAACGCTAAAACCAAAATAAGCGAAGCTCCAAAAGAAGTTATTTGGTGCGTACAAGGTCTTACAGGCGACGATACCGGTACCCTCACAGGAATGCTTTACGGAATGAGAGGAAATGAAAACTTAGGAGGTTCGTGGGATAACATCTCCAGCTCCGATTATCACCGTATGATTTATGAACCCTCCGACTCTATTCGCCGATTGTGGAACTGCCCACGTGTGCAAGTGCTCGACAACGGTAAGTTATGGGGTTGGGATTATAAAATCTATTGGGATACACGTGTAGACCAACCTCTTAGTAACGCTACCGAAAACAATAGCTGGGTAATGTGGAGTATCGGTAAGTTCCGCCGTTTTCCATTAGCCGATGCCTCATCCTATAACTACAAAAACTTTGGTATGGATGAACCACTCCTCCGTTTTGCCGATGTACTCCTCATCTATGCAGAAGCTTATAATGAGATAAATCACTCACCAGGTGCTTATACACCCTCATCTTCTTTAGCAATGAATGGCTCCAACGTGAACAGTGCTTACGATGCGGTGAATTTAGTGCGCAAACGTGCTCGTATCTCTAACAAAGCAGGCGGACGTGTGGTGCACCGCGATGTATTGCCTCGTGATTTGGATAAAACCCATATCAACGATGTAAATACTGTAGTACCCGATTGGAAACCCTCCTCTTATGGTTATGACTATGCAGGTACTGCTATGTGGACAGCCAAACATTACAGCGATGATTATACCGCTTTCCGTACTGAAATCTTAAACGAACGCGCACGCGAGCTTGTAGGAGAAGTTACCGACCGCTGGTGCGACCTCGTACGTCGTGGTATTTTGGTACAAGCCTTTCAAAACTGGCGTATTTATAATCCGTTTATCAGTGGGGAAGAACGTCGTATTCCACCTCCTCTTACTCCTGAAAATGTCCGCCCTTATCACCAATTGTTACCTATTCCGCTTAGCGAATTGGACACAAATAAAAATTTAACTCAAAATCCTGGATACTAAAATGAAAACACATATATTACTCATTAGCAGTTTGCTACTCACGGCTTTGGGTGCTTGTACTAAGAACAAACCTGAAGACGTAGACCTATCGGTAACTGCCGATAAAACCCAAGTAAGGGTAGGCGATCCCGTAACTTTTACTATTCATCATAATGTAAATGCTTTGGCTATTTACACCGGTGATGAAGGACACGATTACCTAAAGAGCGCTGACAATATACTCAAAAACAAAAGCTCTCAAGAGTTACAAAGTAAGATTTACCGCAATTACGATGCGAACATCATTCCTTACCGATTGAATTTTGACAAATCGGAAGTGGGCGCTAAGACCCCCTTTGAAGGAGGCGCTTTTGAGGTGAGTAGCAATTTAGCTTCTTCTGAAGTAGTTACTGATGCCTCTACAGGTAAAAAAGTGCTAAAATTAGTTTCTGCTCATCCCGAATGGTGGAGTGAAACACTCATTTTCAACGTAAATACTAAGGTAGGTAATAATAAAACTCTTACCTTGCGTATGAAATTTGAAACTGATATCCAAAAGGACTTTACAAATAATACACCTCACCCAGAAGATAAGAATCTTCGTATAGTAACCAAAGTAGCTGGTATAGCTGAAGGCGAAACTCAAGTTACCTTTAGAGATGTAACAGTATGGGGCAGAGAATTACCTAATATTAGCACTTCTTATGCTGATTACAAAGTAAATATAGGTGAAATTATAGAAGCGTGGGAAAATTCAATGGGTAAAAAAATGGAAAAATTATCAAATATCCGCATTATCTTTCCTGCAAAAGACGGCTCTAATATAGCATATATTGGTAATATTTATTTAGAATCAGCGAGTTTTGCTTCTATTGATTATTTCCCATTCGATACAGGAAAAGGTATTACCATTACCGATGATTCTGGGGTAACCAAATACACTCATACGTATGACAAAGCAGGAACTTATGAGGTAGTGGTAGTGGGCAGTAGCAGTAGTTTTAAAAGCTATTCAAAAGACGGCTATAAAACTGATGTAGGAACTGTAAGTGCCAACGAGTACAAGTACAACACTGAATACCGGACTGTCAAAATTACGGTAACACCGTAAATAATTACGAATGACGAGTTACGAATGACAATTGTGTTAATTATTAATTGTTAATTGTCAATTGTTTAATATTTTTGTGTTTTATTCTAAAAATGAAACTGACAAATGAATAGAACGATAAAGCTCTTGCGAATCCTGTTGTTGTGGTATTTTCTTTCCTCTATTTTCTTAGGAGAAGGACTGTGGATGAAGCTTCAAGCGCAAGAAACTTTCCTTTTCCACCATCTCACACGCAATGAAGGTCTGTTGCACGACAACGTTACTTGCATTGCTCAGGATTCGTTGGGCTTTATTTGGTTAGGTACTCATAGAGGGCTCAACCGTTTCGACGGCTATACCCTTGATGCCTACAAGTACGAGCAAGACCCTATCAACTCGGTGTACTACAACCGTGTGTACAGCTTGCAACCTATGGGGCGTTACCTTTGGGTAGCTACCGAAGCAGGGGTAGCTTGTTTTGATATTCGGCTCAAACAGTTTGTCAATTTTAAAATAGACGACCCTCTTGATTTGGCTTTCTATACCAAAGTAAAACTTTTACAAAAAGGCACAAACAATGAACTTTGGCTTTTGAGCGAAAACCAAATTAGGCGTGCTAAGGTAGTGTGGAATCAGCGCGAAAAGGCACTTACGCTGAAAACATTGCCTATTGGCTCTGCCTCACAACTCACTACTTCGCAACTCAATCCGCAAATAGCAGTGAGTGAAAAAGGAGAAGTGTGGCTTTCGGGGTTCCCTTGGTTATCAGCTTACGTTCCTGATAAGGGCAGACTAAAAGCCCTCCCTGAAAAGGTAAACAACATAGGTTCGGGTATCGTAAAGATGCTCTATGCCGATGGCTACTTGTGGGTGATTTACCGAGATAGCTTAGTGAAGTACGCCTGTAAGCCCGATAACACCTATGCGATAGTTGCAAAAAAGGAATTTGAGCTGAACAAACATTTGCTTTCTCTTACACTGAGCGGGCAATACGTGTGGGTAGTGAATGAAGAAAGCATCTTTCAGTTGGATAAAAACAGTCTTTCTCTGCTGAAAGAACACAGTCACTCGCCTTTGAATCCGTATTCGGCAAGCAATCATATCAACAGTGTGTTCTTAGACAAGGACAGCAATTTGTGGGTATCGGCTTGGTCTAATGGTGTATCGTACAGCAGTACGCGCGATGCGTTCTTCAAGACGGTATGGATAAAACCCCAAAGCAAAGTGGGTTCGGAGTTTGTAAGCACGATGCACTACGACCCCGATGGCTTTGTGTATATAGGCAATAAGTTCGGCGGAGTGATTAGGTTTCACACCCAGAGTCAGCAGTTAGACGAGCACTATTGCAATGCTCCTGAGCTTTCGCCTAACGTCACGAGTATTCAGAGCGATAAAGCACACTTGTACGTATCGGTTCGCGAACGGGTATGGGTGATAGACAAGCAAAGCCGACGCATTATCGGTTCGTTTGCAACACAATGCAACGATTATATATTTGATATCAAGCTCGATACCTTTCACCGTTTGTGGATTACTACCTATTCAGGATTGGAGTGCTTTGAAGAGCAAAAAGGACAATGGCAAAACGTATACACTTTTACCGAAACAACGCCTGAACCTCGTAGGTTATCTACTAACAAGCTTCACAAAATATATGTGGATAAGGCTAAGAACGAACTGGTGATAACCTCGGTAATGGGCTTAAACAGATTGCAACTCAATGCCAAAGGCGAGGTAGTGCGTGTGCTCAAATATGCTGCCGACGCTAAAACCCCGCACAGCCTGAGTAGTAATTATCTTTGGGCAATTGATAAAGACAAAGATACTTATTGGATAGGTACTATGGGTAGCGGACTCAACAAGGTGGTTCTCACTGATAACGCTAATGGCAAACTCACTTATACTGCCGAACATTACGGCATAGAAGAAGGGGCAACCTCTAACGATATTGAAAGTGTGGAAGTAGATGCTTTTGGCAATGTGTGGTGTGGAGGCTTTTACTTGAGTTTCTTTGATACAAAGCAGAAGCGTTTTGCGGCTTTCAGCAACAACGATGGCTTGCAAGGGCACAGTTTCGGGACGGCTTCCTCTTGCAAAGATGCTGAGGGGAATCTGTACTTTGGGGGCTCACACGGCTTTAACTATTTCAAACCACAAGCGCAGATGTTTTCGTCAGCTCACCTAAGAGTACATTTTAGCAGGTTTGAAAACAACGGCAAGGTAGTCAATTCGTCTATAGAGTTTACCGATGCGCTTTCGATAGCGTACCCAAACAACGATTTTTCGGTGTACTTCACCACTTTGTCATACAATGCCCCTCAGCGGTTGCGCTACCGTTATAAATTAGAGGATTACGACACTGATTGGCATTATATAGCCGTGAATGCCCCTGCCCCACACGCTACTTACCAAAAGCTCCCTTATGGTACTTACAAACTATTAGTAGAGGTAGGCGATTGGCAACAGTGGAGCGGAGCGCAGACCGAGCTTACAGTGGTCTCCAAGCCTCCTTTTTGGCTTACGTGGTGGGCGTACACCCTCTATGCACTTGCCCTTGCAGGCTTGCTGTACGTATGTTTCAGGTACTTTATGCGATGGACGCAAATGAAGCATACCATAGCTGTACAAGAGGAAAAAGAGCGACATAAAGAAGAGCTAATGCAGATGAAAATGCAGTTCTTTACAGACGTCTCACACGAGTTCCGTACACCACTTACCCTAATGAGCCACGCAGTAACTGAAATGGAAGAGGAAATGCCTACCAATAAGTATGTGCATACCCTCAAGCGCAATACGGGTAAGCTCAGTAATATGGTGAACGAACTGCTTGAGATACACCGTATGGACGTGTATACACCTCAGCTAAAAGCCAATTACATTTCGGCAAACAGCTATGTGCAAGCCATTTACAACGAGTTTAAGGAGTGGGCAAGCAAAGTGGCTATAACCTTGCAATTAACACTACCTGAACAAGAAGTAAAGTTGTGGTTAGATGAGAAGTATTTTAGCAAGATACTTTCGAATATTCTTTCCAATGCTATTAGGTACTCCAATGCGGGAAGCACTATACGCTTATCGATTTCGGTAGAGAATTTGAGCGAGCTCACACCGCTCTACAAGAGCGCCTTTGAGAACACTGCGCATACCTTGCCAGGCAAACAGTTGGTGGTAAAAGTGCAAGATGAAGGCGTAGGGTTGGAGAAGAATGCCTTATCCGAAATCTTTGAACGCTTTCACCGTGTAGAGAGACAAGGACAAAAAAGAGTAGGTTCGGGCATCGGGCTTTCTTTGGTAAAATCATTAGTTGAAGCGCATCGCGGTGGGATTATCATTAGCAGTAAGCCCAATGTAGGTACGGAAGTCATCATTACCTTCCCTATGGACGATAGTTACTTATTGCCCGAACAGAAGTTGCAGGACAGTGCTTTTCAGCTGAAAGAATACTTATCGGACTATGCGGTTGAGTATGAACACATAGGCGAAGAAGAGGACGAAATGTTAAATTTGCCTCAAGAAGATAAACCTACCTTGCTTTTAGTAGACGACAATCACGAGGTACTGATGATACTCAAAAACATCTTTATCAAAGAGTACAACATCATTCTCGCCTCCGACGGCGAACAAGCGATTGAGAAGTGTAATCAGCATTTTCCTAATTTGGTCATATCGGATGTGATGATGCCTAAAATTGACGGATTTGAGCTCTGTGCTATCCTGAAAAAGAACCTGCAAACGTGCTTTATTCCTGTGATATTGCTCACCGCAAAATCACAAATAGAGTCGCAGATAGAAGGAATTGAGTTAGGTGCTGATGCCTATCTTACGAAACCTTTTGATGTAAAACTGCTCAAAACCAATGTGCGCAACTTGCTCAACAAGAGCAAACAGCACACTCCTATTGAGAATATCCGTCAGAAAGTGATTGATAAAAAACAACAAGAACAGTTAGACAAGCTCACTCATTTGGTTGTGACCAATATGCAAAACCCACATTTCTCGGTAGATAACCTCTGCCTTGAACTCGGTATGAACCGCACTAAGTTGTACAGCTTTGTCAAACAAGCTACCGAACTTACCTTGGCGAACTACATTCGCAAAATACGCTTAGACAAAGCTGCCGAACTGCTTAAAACTACCGATAAACTCATCAGTGAAGTGTGCTACGAAGTAGGAATTGATAGTCCGTCGTATTTCACAAGAGCTTTTAAAGAACAATTTGGGGTATCACCCTCAGAATTTATTTCAGGTAAGAGGTAAAAAGTTAACGGCTAAGAACTAATAACTAACGACTAAAAACATACAAATGAAAAGAATATTTGCTTTTATTACTTTGTGCAGTTCGCTATGGGCGAGTGCACAACAGCCCACTGAAATCACCCTACTACCCAATGAACAATGGTGGGGTGGCTTTACGGGCGTAGGCAAAGAGATGCCTTACCAACCATCGGAGCGCATTTACAACTTGCGCACCGAGAATTTTAACAACCAATCAGTGCCCTTTCTGTACTCTAATCAAGGGCGTTATATCGCTTCGGAAGCTCCTTTTGCTTACCAATTTAAAGACGGAAAGATACTTATCACTCCTTCACGGGCTGAGGTGAGTTGCCACACAGCAGGCTCTACCCTCAAAAGTGCCTATCAGGCAGTAAGTAAACAATATTTTCCGCCTTCAGGGGTAATCCCCCCCGAAGTGTTCTTTACCAAACCGCAATACAACACTTGGATAGAACTTATTTACAATCAGAACGAAAAAGACGTTTTAGCCTACGCCAAAGCCATTCTGGACAACGGAATGCCAACGGGAGTAATAATGATTGATGACAACTGGCAAAAAGACTATGGCGTATGGCAATTCCGCCCCGATAAGTTCCCTACACCTAAGGAAATGATAAACCAGCTCCACCAAATGGGCTTCAAAGTGATGGTATGGGTATGCCCATTTGTATCACCCGATAGCCAAGAGTACCGCTTTTTGCGCGACAAAGGCTATTTAGTGAAGAAAAAAGGAGCTGACACCCCTGCTATCCTCGATTGGTGGAATGGGCTCAGCGCTTGCTACGACCTCAGCAATCCCGAAGCCTTTGCTTACTTTGTGAATATGCTCAAAGACCTACAAAAAGAATACGGCATCGATGGATTTAAGTTTGATGCAGGTGACCCAGAGCGCTATTTGGCGGAAGATGTAGAGGTTTTCGACCAAAAATCTTACGATACTGAACAGACCTATCTCTGGGGTAAATTAGGTTTAGAATTCCCTTACAACGAGTTCCGCGCTTGCTGGAAATTAGGCGGACAGGCTTTGGTACAACGTTTGGGTGACAAGAGTTACTCTTGGGACGGTGTAGCCCGTTTAGTCCCCGATATGATAGCCGCAGGACTCAACGGTTATGCATTCGCCTGTCCCGATATGATAGGCGGAGGGGAATACGGCAGTTTCTTGAATGTAGACCCTACTAAGTTCAATCAGAAACTCATAGTGCGCTCTTGCCAAATACATTCGATGATGCCTATGATGCAATTTTCAGTAGCTCCTTGGCGTATTCTCTCGAAAGAAAATTTGGCTATCTGTATCAAATATGCCAAATGGCACGAACAATTAGGCGACTATATCATAGCCGAAGCTAAAAAATCGGCACAAACAGGAGAACCTATTGTGCGCAGTATGGAGTATGCTTTTCCTCATCAGGGTTTCGCTAATTGCAAAGACCAATATATGCTGGGCGATAAGTATTTAGTAGCCCCTGTAATGACCGAAAGCGATATTCGCACGGTAAAACTCCCTAAAGGCACTTGGCAAGACGAACAAGGCAAAAAGTACAAAGGAGGCAAAGCATACACCCTAAAAGTACCTTTGGAGCGATTGCCTTATTTTGTAAAGATTAAGTAATAAATTAACGTGAGTTCAATATAACAGAACATTGTTTTACAGCTTTGTAACATAATATATTCACAAAATAATTCACCGTCAGGTGAAAATTCGTGAGATAATAAAAAATAACGACTTTTATACACTCCCAATTTCGTGAAAATTCGTGTAATTCGTGGGAGATTAAAAATATTTTACTGATTGTCAAATAATTACTTAAGCCGAACTCACGTTAAATTATAATAGCAATCTGATAATCAATGGGGCTGTCCAAAAAATCTCAAAATCGCTTTTGTGTCGCTACACTTTGCCAAAGTTTCTTGCCCGTACGGCTCGTACCTTTGATAAGGTCTATAAATATGATAATCAATCACTTTTAGAGTATGTTGTGTAGGGGCGTTTTGCAAACGCCCCCTCTAGAAAAACTTTTTGGACACCTTCAAAAGATAACCTTATTAAAAATTCAATAATATGAAAAAATGCTTTTTAACGTTATGTACTTTATTAGCAGTGTCTATCTCTTGCCAAAGCAAAGAAGATGACGTTAACAATGGAGGAGGTACACAGTCACCTACCACTCAATCGCAAACTACCCAACCCTTACCTCCTAATACCCAATTCACTCAAATAGTGAATTACCAGCCTACTAATGAAATATTCTTAAACCCCGAACGAGGTTTTTTAACACACCAAGATCAAAAAAGTAATAGCTGGCAATTAAATGCCAATTGGGTAAAAGAAAAAAGAGAAAAAGAGGGACTTAGTCTTGTTCTCACCATCTATTATATGAATGAGTTTCGCGAGCAACCTATTTCAGAAAGCTTTCTAAATCGCATTCGCAATAATATGCGCGCCATTCGTGAAGGAGGTAGTAAGGTAGTGTTGCGCTTTGCCTATTCGTATGATCAAAACGACTACAACAATGGCAAAGGAGACGCTTCTTGGCAGTGGACAGAAAAACATCTCAATCAATTAGCCCCTATCATCAAAGAAAATGCTGATATCATAGCTGTATGGGAAGCAGGTTTTGTAGGAGTGTGGGGTGAATGGTATTACACGAATCACTACAACTTTGAGCCTGCCGATAACGCTCAAGCGTATGAACTGCGCAAGAAGGTATTAGCCAAAGAGTTGAGCATTTTACCTAAGGATAGAATGGTAAGTGTGCGTTACCCAAAAGCTAAACTCTACACTCAAAATATAGGCGTAGAGAACGCTCTAACGGCTCAAACAGCTTTCACCGGTAGTGACCTTTCTCGTATAGGCTTTCACAACGATTGTTTCCTCGCCGATGACGACGATACTGGCACCTATCACCACATACAAGAGCATCGCAAATATGTAGCCAATGAAACTCAATACGTAGTAATGGGGGGCGAAACCTGCCGTCCGGCATCAGGCTATTCTTCTTATGCCGAGTGTAGTAACGCACTAAAAGATATGGCTACCTACCATTGGAGCTACCTCAACCAAGACTATTATGAAGGGATTCTAAACCTTTGGAAAAACAAATGTATGGACGATATCAAAAGGCGTCTCGGTTATCGCTTTGTGCTTACTGAGGGAAAATTCAATGAAAATATCAAAGTAGGAGGAAAATTACAACTGCAATTGAAGATTAAAAATGAAGGTTTTGCAGCGCCTTTCAATCCGCGTGATGTACAGATAATCCTCACAAAAAAAGGAACTGGCGAAAAACATATTTTCAAAGTAAATACCGACCCTCGCCGTTGGGCAGCAGGCAGCACTACCGAAGTGGGGGCAGAGATAACCCTTCCTAAAAATCTTACCGCAGGAGAATACAACGTTTATCTCAACCTCCCCGACCCCTACAAGAGCCTATCCAATCGCCCTGAGTATAGTATCCGTTTAGCTAATAAAGAAGTATGGGAACCCTCAACAGGTTACAACAAGATTCACTCAATAAAAATTAAGAATTAGAAATTAGCAGTTAGAAATTAATAATTAGTCGTCAAACAAATCAGATTACTTCGGTTTGTTTGACGACTAATTTTCCAATTACCAAATTGGTTAATTGACAAATTATTTATACCTTTGCCAAAAAATAAGAAATATGAGGCACATACAATTCAATCAAGATATAACATTTGAACAATACCAAATGGCAGTACGTGTGTTAGAAGCCATAGTTTTAGATGTGCAGAAGAATGAAATACAATCTTTACCTTTAGAAGTAATACAAGGCATTGAAGAAGGTTGGCAAGAATTGCGTGAAGGAAAAGGAATCCCAAGCTCAGAAGTTCATCAAAAAGCAAGATTGTTATGTACCAGCAAGTATGTTCCCTTTTTTGATAATAGAGATAATCCTGAAAAACTAAAATTCTAAATCAATGAAAAAAATAATCATACTTTTTGCTATAACTGCAACTTTTAGCTCTTGTAGTTTCTTTTCTAATGCAGCCAAAGAAGCTGCCAATACTACCGAAGAAATCGCTAATAAAACCGCTACTAAAGCAGGCGAAATCGTAGGAAGTACAGCCCGTTCTTTCGGCGATGGTATAGGAGAAGGCATTGACAAATCAGGTAATTCAAGACTAAAACTTTCTGAAACTCTCACCCAACGCGGCTTAAAATTAGGTCATCACACCGTTAGTGATGAAAATGGTAATGATAATAAACTTTCTCTCTACCTCATTTTCGAAAAAGACTTTGAAGGTAGCGTAATGGTAAAAGTATTTAACAAACAAAACATAGAAATTGGGCGCGTAAAACAACAAATAAAAGGAAAAAAAGACGATGCCGCTTATTTTGACTTTGTATTCGACCCTCGTACTAATATCGACCCTAAATACACTATAATCATAGAATAAAACATTATCTCTTACCTCTTAGCTCTTACCTAAAAAAATGAATACTATAGATCAATATAACAAAGTAATTGAACAATGCCGCAGCCTCTTTATCAATAAAATGAAAGACTATGGCAGCGCGTGGCGTATATTGCGACTCCCCTCTCTCACCGACCAGATTTTCATCAAAGCACAACGCATTCGCGGATTGCAAGAAAACGCTGTACACAAAATAGACGAGGACGAAACTACCGAGTTTATAGGCATTATCAACTATGCTTTAATGGCACTCATTCAAATAGATAAAGGCATTGCCTCTCAACCCGACCTCAATGTTGAGGAAGCTACAGCCCTCTACGATGCCAAAGTAGTTGAAGCTCGCACCCTAATGGAAGCTAAAAACCACGATTACGGTGAAGTATGGCGTGAAATGCGTGTGAGTTCTCTCACCGATATTATCTTACAAAAACTCTTACGTGTAAAACAAATTGAAGACAACCAAGGTAAAACACTCGTAAGCGAAGGTATTGCAGCTAACTATCAAGATATAGTAAATTACGCTGTATTCGCCCTCATCCACCTCAATAATTATTAATTGTTAATTGTTAATTGTAAATATTATGCCATACACAATTACCATAACCAATGATAGCCCACAAGCCTTAGCCTATGTAGAAAAAGCTAAGAAACTTGATTTTGCAAAAGTAACCGAGATAAAAGAACCTGTTCTTGCCCAGCCTGATTTTGAAGAAGAAACGCAAGAACAGTACGAACTTATAATGGCACTTTCCAAAGAAACTAATAGAGCTATTGCACGCAAAATAAACAAAGAAAAAAAACTAAACCTACCCTTTAAAAACTAATACCAATGATAGTAATTGCTGATAGCAATATTTTCTATAGTGCATTAATAGCTCCTAATGGAGAAATAGCTAATATCTTGAGAGATAAGAATATGCAATTTATAGCTCCTGATTTTATCATCGACGAGGTAAAAGAACATTTGGATATTATAGAGGCAAGTAGGAAAAAAGATAAAACTAAGAAGAAAATATTAGCTGATTTAAACTATTTGTTAGAAAAAATTACTATTATCTCTTTAGATAAAATCGACAAAGAATATTTACAAGAAGCCTTTACTATTGTGAAAGATATAGATGAAGACGATTACCCCTTTATCGCCTTGCACCTACAAATAAAACACAAGATTTGGTCAAGAGACCAAGTTCTTATCAATGGGCTCACTGCTAAAGGTTATGGACATTTTTTCATAACTACTGAACAAATGAAAAAATATCTCTATAAAAAATAATAAGGAAATACAATATTATGCCTACAACAGCTACAATAACAACTACCCACAAAGCCAGTAACAGCAGAGGCTTAGGACTTATAATGCCTACTAAAAAGAAGACCGTATCTAAAAAGAAAAAAACAATAGAAGAATTAGCTGAAAGAGCTCAAGCTATCATTAGCAAGTACGATATCAAACCTTTTAACAGAAAAGAATTATATGGTAATTTGTGATACAAATATCATTAGCAAACTTCTATTTCGCGATCCTGAAGTAATGAAGCAAATCAATATAATAGGACTGAAAAATGTATATATCACTCCTATTGTATACATCGAAATCGTACATTGGCTTAGTGCTTTTAGAAAATTTACTCGTGAGGACAGAAAGGAAATCAAAGCCTTTATGGACTCTCTAAAAGTACTCCATATCAATAAAAGTATTTCTGAACTTTCTATTGATGTTATCAAAAAGGATAATAGTCTTGAATTCCCCGATATTTTTATCGGTGCAACAGGAGTATATTACAACTTGCCTGTATACACCCACAACCTTAAACACTTTAAACTTATTAAAGGTATCACCTTATACAAAGAACAATGAAATCTAAAATATCTGTAATAGGCGGCGGTAGCTGGGCAACTGCCCTTATCAAAATCCTTACTGCCAATATCGACCAAGTGTGTTGGTATATGCGCAATGAACAGGCTATTGAGCACATCAAAGCAACCAAACACAACCCTAACTACCTCAGCGACGTACACCTGAACATCAACAAGCTACACCTCACTAACGATATCAACGAGGCGGTAGCTTTTAGCGATTATATCGTCTTCTCTATCCCTTCAGCTTTCTTAAGCGATGAATTAGAAAAACTCACCGAACCGCTATCTAATAAAAATATTTTTTCTGCTATCAAAGGTATCGAACCTAAAAGCGGGCTCATAGTAGGTGATTATTTCAACAAAATACATCACGTGCCTTACGCACAGATAGGTATCATTGCAGGTCCTTGTCACGCCGAAGAGGTAGCCCTCGAACGCTTATCATACCTCACTATTGCTTGTCTCGATGAGGAAAAAGCACGCTTTATGGCTGAAGCAATGAAACGCCATTACGTGAAAACCAAAATATCCGACGATGTGGTAGGTATTGAATACGCTGCTATGCTCAAAAATATCTATGCCCTTGCTGCGGGTATTGCACACGGTTTGGGCTATGGCGATAACTTCCAAAGCGTGTTGATGAGCAACGCCATTCGCGAGATGCGACGTTATATCAAGCATATTTACAAAATCAAACGCAATATCAACAACTCCGCTTATCTCGGTGATTTACTTGTAACTGCCTACTCGCTTTTCAGTCGTAACCGTATGTTCGGCACGATGATTGGCAAAGGTTATACCGTAAAAAGTACAATGGCTGAAATGAATATGGTAGCCGAAGGTTATTACGCCACCAAAAGCGCTTATCTCATCAACAAAAATCAAGAAAAACCAAGCCGCACCCCCATACTCAATGCCGTCTACAAAGTGCTCTACGAAGGCAAAAGAGCGAGTATAGTGTTCTCAGAACTCACTGGAGAATTGGATTAGATAAATAGGTAAGAAGTAATGAAAAATGAAACTTATACACAATATAGTGAAGCGCAACTCAACAAAATAGGGAACACAGCAATCTATTTGAGTGAAAGAATACAACATTTATCAAAAACAAAATTTTTGAAGTTGTTGTATATTTTAGATGAGCTCTCTATCAAACAATCGGGAATTCCTTTCTTTAATTTGGATTATAAAGTATGGAAGTTCGGTCCCGTAGCCGAACCTATATTTATTGATTTATCATCAGAAATGACTCTGCTATCCCCTTTTATAAAATCCGATAAAAACGGATATCTTTCTGCTAAAAAATCATTCAACGACGATGAATTTTCTGATAATGATATAAATTTATTAGACGAAGTGATAGAGCGTTTTGGAAATCAATCTGCTAAACAATTAGTTACTTACACACATAATGAAGACTCGCTATGGAACAAAACTGCTAAAGAGCATAATGTTTTAGCTCTTTTAGAAAATGAAATGATTAACAGTACCAATCTTTATCTCAATTTAGCCGATTTGGTAGCAAACGACCCACGCAAAAAAGCTATTTATGAAGATTATATCGAACAGTTTTAAAAATGTTTACCGAAAGAACCATTATATATTTTACTCCTTTTTATTTTAAAAATGGTAATAAAGCTAAGAATAAATATTTCGTAGTATTAAAAAATATCAACAACAAAAGTATTCTTGCCTCTTTGCCTACAAGTAAGGATTACATCCCCGAAAAATTAATAATTGAACACGGTTGTATAGAATGTGAAAGTAGTAATTTCAATTGTTTTGTACTTTCTACTTCTACTGAAATTACTGAAGATGGAAAGCATTTTAGCGTACCAACTTTTCTATACGGACATCTATTAGACGAATACACTACTGATTTGTTAGAAGATTTATATCCTAACGAAACAAGTGATTATAAAATATGGGGAAAAATGAAAGTATCTTTATTCAATGAATTGATTGAATGTTTAAGAAACTCTAAATCAGTAAAAAGAAAATATAAAAAACTACTCCCATAATATTTGCTAATTAACTAATTTGCTAATTAACTTTATGTTCACAGGAATTA
The DNA here is from genome assembly GCF_016806945.1 of Capnocytophaga genosp. AHN8471. Taxonomy (NCBI): domain Bacteria; kingdom Pseudomonadati; phylum Bacteroidota; class Flavobacteriia; order Flavobacteriales; family Flavobacteriaceae; genus Capnocytophaga; species Capnocytophaga genosp. AHN8471. The sequence continues at coordinate 87,505 of NZ_JAESPJ010000005.1, read as the reverse complement.
TAGAAGAAATAGGTAAAATCGTACGAATAGAACGCAAACAAGCGAATCTGCATTTATACGTAAAAAGTTCGTTTACTAATGAACTAAAAATAGACCAAAGTGTTGCCCACAATGGGGTATGCCTCACCGTAGTAGCTATCGATGGCGATGTATACCGAGTAACCGCCATTGCCGAAACCCTTGCTAAAACCCACTTGGGCAGTTTGCAAGTAGGTGATGCAGTAAACTTAGAGCGCGGTATGCTCCTCAACACCCGTTTAGATGGACATATCGTACAAGGTCACATCGACCAAACAGGCACTTGTACTGCTATCCAAGAAGAAGCCGGTAGCACCCGTTTTACTTTTCAGTACGACCCTTCCACGGGTAATGTAGTGATTGAAAAAGGCTCTATCACTGTGAATGGCGTAAGCCTCACAGTAGTCGATGCCACTCGTGATAGTTTTAGCGTAGCAGTAATCCCTTATACTTTAGCGCATACCAATCTACAACATTTACAAATAGGTAGCATTGTAAATTTAGAATTCGATGTAATTGGTAAATATGTCGCCCGACTTATGCAACGATAAAATATAGATTTTGCCAGAGTTCAAAGACTTTGGCAATTTTTTTAGGTAAAAAATTTGGTTTATAAAATAAACTTAATTACCTTTGCCGCGTATTTGAACGTAAAAACCTTTTAGTATTATGGAATTACAGCCTTCCGATAGCTTGAAAATCATTCAAGAGATTATCCAGCAACGCAAACAAAAGTATGAAGCCAATGGCTTTTTCTTGCTCTTTTGGGGCGCACTCATCGCACTGTCAGGAATAGTGCAGTTTACAATGCTCATCAGCAATTTTTACCCTAAACAATCGGGAATGGTATGGGCAGTATTGATGCCTTTAGGCTTTGTTATTAACTTTGGAATCCTCTTGAGAAATAGAGGACAACACAGCAAAGCTTTTCTTTCTGCCGATTGGCTCGACTGGGCGTGGTGTGTGGCAGGAATAGTGGCATTGCTCAGTTTTTGTATGCCTTTTAGCTTGTGGAATCATTATGAAATTGCCCTGCTAACCATCTATTTTCCTTTTGCTTTTGTAGCTTTGGCAGTTGCCTTACATTTGAAAATGCGCCTTTGGGTCGCTACTTCTCTCATTGCCATCGTAATTATCTATACCGTTTTGTATTGTCAATATGGTGTGTATCTACCTTTACTCTCATCGGTATTAGCGTGTTTACTGTTTTTAATTCCTGGTGTTCAACTCTATATTCACCATAAAAAGCAACAAAATGTTTAGCGAACTCGACCCTATTTTGCACTCACAACTCCGCTTGGCAATAGTCTCTTTGTTAATATCGGAAGAAAAAGCCGATTTTGTGCGCATCAAAGAGGTTACTAAAGCTACATCGGGGAATATATCAGTGCAAATACAGAAGTTAGAAGCGGTAGGATATGTTACTGTAACCAAATCTATCAAGGACAATTATCCAAATACCGAACTTCAGCTTACCCACAAAGGGTTGCTTGCCTTTGAAAACTATGTAGAAGCCTTAAAAAGTTATCTCAAACTCTAAAAAATAACGATATGATGAAGTATTTAAATTTGTATTTAATGTGTTGGCTATTGTTCAGCGGAATAGCCACTGCACAAAGTACGGATGCACAAATCGCCTCCGTTTTAGCCACTGCTCACCAACAAAAGAGCGAGCAGCCTTTGCGTGACTTTTACGAAAAGAACGAAAAGCAACTTTCCGATTATTGGAAAGCCTATCTTTTGTATCGCAAAGCCTCTATGTTAGGCACTTATGGAAGTGTTAAGAATGAGGCACTTCGCCTACTTGACAAAGCCGATATAGAGAAAGCTGTTCAGTTATTGGAAAAGAAAACTGATAAAGATGCTGAGGACTGGGTGCTTTTAGCTCTCTGTGAAAGTTATGCTTTAAATTTTGTAGCTCCTAATGCCAATATGTACGAAAAAGCAATGAAAATTAGCAATGATTTAGACGAAGCGTTTTCGTTAGATAAAGCCAATCCTCGATTTTTCTTAGTGAAGGGTATACAAGATATGTACACCCCCGAAATGTATGGTGGACAGCGCAAAGCTGAAAATTATTTCCTGCAAGCCATCGCCCTATTCAGCAAAGCACCTAAGGATAGTCCCGTGAGTTGGGGCTATGAAGACACCTATCAGCTATTAGTGAGTTTCTATCTGAAGAAAGGAGAGAAAGAAAAAGCTAAAGAAACTGCTAACAAGGGGGCTACTCTTTTCCCTCAGAATCAGTTCTTCCAGAAGATTTTATAAGTCTCTTCCACAACAACGCACGCACTTCTTCTCGTAGAGTCTCTTTATCATCAAGAGTTTTGCCTTGGGTAGAAATAGGGGGTAGTACATCCACTCGCATTGTGCCTATACTGCCAGCAAAAAAGCGGAAAGGAAAGCGTTTTTTAGTGTCGTAGAACACCATTGGCACTATGGGTATTTGGCATTCTATCGCGATGCGAAAAGCTCCGTCCTTAAAACTATCGAGTACAATACTCTCATCATCGGGGACGCCCCCTTCAGGGAAAATACAAATGCTCAAACCTGCCTCTATGCGCTCCATCGCTTGAGTATAGACCTCCCTCCTACTCTGTGGACTCTTTCTATCTACCATTATCGCCACACGCTTGTAGAAATAACCAAATAAGGGTAGTTTAGAGAGTTCTTTCTTCCCTACAAACACAAAGGGGTTTTTACTGCAATACAACATTAGCATTATGTCCATCATACTGTAGTGATTGGCTACCAACATATAGCTATGGTGATCGTTAGGCACAGTGTACTCGCGTTTTACTTTAGGAAAGAAGCCCATACCGTACAATATAGGGGTTGCCCAGAGATGTCGCATCACCCAATACAAAGCGCGATACCACCTTTTATGAGCAGTAAGGACGAGTAATAGGGGCAAAAGAAGTAGTATAATAGAGGCTACAAGCACATAAAACCAAGACTTCCAAAGTAGCCAAAAAGTGTATTTCAAAAATTTCATTTTTCTTATCTTGAGAGGGCAAAGATAATAAAAACACCTATAGTAAAGTAACTATAGGTGTTTTTTTTGATGTATAGCGAGTATAAAAAACGCTTTACTTTTTAGTTTAATGGATTAAAATCAGTTTCACTTGCAGGAACATCAAACCACTCTAAATATTGATAATCAATAGTACAAGCCTCGGTAGTGCCATCTGCGGCGACTACTACATTGGCATTGGTACGACCACCTCCTTGAGCTACGGGTTTGAGAATGCCCCAACGACGTGCATCATAGAAAGAAGTCCCTTTAAGGAACAAGCCTATACGACGTTCTTTGCGGAGTTCTTCCAAAGCTTGTTCCTTGGTTAAGCCTGTACCTGCAACAGCTGCTAAGCCTGCATTTTGGTAAGTACGCACTGCATCTACAAGGGTTAAAGCCCCATCAATATCGTTGTCTTTTCTCAATTTTACCTCAGCAAGCATCAATTGGTTTTCTTCATAAGTACCTGCAAAAGGGAGTTCTACAACTCCTGCGGTAGTACTTGCATAATCACCACCATCTTTAAGTGCATAACGAGTACTTATACCATAACCACGATTTCGAGGATTGAAAAGAACGCTAGACCTTCTTACTACATTTCGAGTATAGCGATTATCTCCAGCTTTAAAATCTTGCACTAAACGCTCAGAAAGGTTTTCCCAACCTACAAGAATCCTATAAGGAGTCCAAGCGGTTTCACTTACAAAACACAAAGTAGTATTAGCCATAGAGCGCATTGTAAAGATCTTATCACCTTGTTGAATACCATTATTCACTAAAGTTTCTATTTGAGATAAATCAGTAGCTGTAAGGTCTGAAGCGTATTTGTTTACTAGAATGTTACGCGCTATATAGGTATTGATATTGCGGATAAACATTTGAGGAGTTATAATTCCTCCATTGCCTTCTTTAAACTGAGAGGGAATAAAAGCATCAATAAGACCACTATAAGTAGTGTCTCCCTCGGGAATAGTAGCTAAGATTGCTTTTGCTTCTTCAAAGATACGATTGGCTTCAGTGATTATTGCTTCGTGTGATTGGTAGTTATTGCTAAGCACATTGTATTCATTAGTAATCACTCCCTTTGCATAAAGAGAACCAATACGAGAGTAAGCAAAAGCTTTCCACCATAAGAACCATGCTTGATAAGTTTTTTTCTTTACTTCAGCATTATCTTTAAAAACTACTTCATTGTCATCAAGGAGTTTAAGAGCTAAGTTGCAATGTCCTAATACACCATACATAGCCATCCATTCATTATTGAAAGCATTTTCATTCCCATTTTCTCTGATATTTAATTGTTTCAACACTGCTCCCTGAGTTCTTTCTCCTAACAAAGAAGATTTGACAACAGTTCCATCAGGACGTGTAATAGTAAACATTAGGTTACTATAACAGAAACCAAAGTTAAGTGCAAAAGCAGTAGTGGAGTCTCCCATCAAATTATGAAGAGTAAGTGCAAACCAAGCGTAATAATTAACTCCTCCTTTCATTGGAGCATACACCCCTAAGGCAAATTTTTGGATACCTTCTTCCGTTCTAAGATTTTCCAAACCAGGCTCATTAGGATTCTGTAGTTTAAGTGAATCCTTACTACAAGCAGTAAAGAGTAAAGCTACTACAGCAATTATTGTATATATCTTTTTCATTGTATTTCGGTATTAAGAGTTAAAATCTAACATTAAGTGCCATTGTAACGGTACGCATATTAGGAAAAGTGTACAAATCGATACCACGATAGAGTGGTTCATTGAGTGATACCCCTACGGCTTCAGGGTCTAACCCTGAATAGTTAGTAAAGGTAAGCAAATTCCTTACTGAAGCAGTAAGTGTCAATCCTTTGATAAAGGTTTCTTTTAGGATATCGGTCATATCATAAGAAAGAGAGACGTTGCGCACTCTTACATACGAACCATCTTCTATAAAATAAGAAGTGGCTTGTCCCTTGTTATACAAAGATACATAATAGTTTGTATAGGGTAAATTCTTATCTACAGGTATAGGTGTATCAAGGTCACCGTGGGTTCTATTGAAATACATACGTTGTTTTGTACCATTGTAAATATCACCTCCTTTTGTCCAATCTACTTGCACAGAGAAGGTCAATTTTTTGGCAAAGGTAATATCATTAAAGAACGACATCGTAAAATCAGGGGTAGCATCACCCATTTTTTCCTGTTCAGTGCTAAATATTACTTCTTTGCTTTGTTTATTTACTACCATCCCATTTACCAATTGATAATTGTTCAAATCAGCATCAGCGATATAACGTTCACCTTTAGAATTAGTTTGAGTAAGTGAGCTGAGTGGCTTGTACCCAAAGAAAGTACCTACGCGTTCACCTTCATCGAGAGTACTTTGTCCCCCTCCTTGAATACCTACTACAATACGTTTGCCGTTAGAAATTTTATCGACTACTGTTTCTCCTTTGCTAAAGCGTGTGCTAAAAGTCCAATCTACTTTATCAGTGCTCAAGACTCCTAAATCCAAAGATGCTTGCAATCCATTGCTGGATAAGTCTATTGCATTGGTAGTAAGTTCTTGAGCTCCTAAAGAAGGTGGTGTTTCAATATTATAAATTGTTCCGAACGATTTACGATCCCAATACACTACATTCCCGCTGATACGATGAAACCAACCTTCTCCGAGACGAAATCCATAGTCTAAGCCTACTTCTAACTCCTTACTTTTTTGCACCTCCAATTCAGGGTTACGAGCCGTAGTAGGCAGGTAATAATATCCCTTATCGCCTAATTTACCATTAGAAAGAGTAATCAAACGGTCGTAAGCATCAGGTTGGATACCCGCTTCACCATAAGCCCCGCGAAGTTTCAATTCTGTAACTTTTTCTAATTTAAGTAAATCGGCTATACGGAAATACGCATCCGCACGAGGAAAAGTAAATGGTTTACCTCCTTCACCAAAAGCAGACGAAAAGTCGGAACGTACCCCTACGGATACTCCAAAAAGATTTGCGTAATCAAACTTTTGGTTCACCAAATAACCAAAAGTTACAAACTCTTGTTCAAGATCACTAGAGGTTGAAGTGTTGGCTGAGGAAATCGTAAAAGGAGGATTTACCCCATAACCTGAACCTGTAGCTGTAAGACGATAATAATTATCCTTACGCCAATCATAAGATAACTGAGTTGTAGATTGTATAGGTAATTTCCATTTTAAATCTCTTTGAAAATCAAGGCGTAAATAAGCACTTAATAAGGAATTTTGAAGGGTATGACGAATAAAACGTTCGGTAAGTTGACCATCTAAAGGAGAGATTCCTTTACCAGAAGTATTGGTGTTCTTTTGATTTTTAATAAATTCACTATTATCGTAACGAGTATGGTCATAACCATATTTGTAATCAAAGTCTAAGTTTTTGCTAAACTTGTAGTTAGCATTTATACTCTGTATTACACGATTATTTTCCGCTAAATTGCTTTGATTTTCATAAATATAAAAAGGCAATACTTCATTAGAGTCAGGATCGTAATGTACAGGAGATTTTCCTGCTGTATCTCTAAAGTGTAAATCTACATAAGCAGGAGTTCCTAAAGCACCGCCGACACCAGAGGTTATATAACTCCTACCATTTATTCCTCCTGCTGTATTTTTACTATTGATAAGCTGTGTATTAGAACGAAGTGTAAGTCCTTTAAATACTTCTACCCCTACATTGGCTGATAGATTTTTCTTTTTATAACTACCATTCACAGGGCTAGTTTGGTCTAACAAAGAAGCTCCTATGGCATAATCTACATTCCCAGCAGCCCCTGTAATATTTACAGAATGTTGGGTAGTATAAGCAGTTTTGTAGTACTGTTTTAAATGATCGTATGTTTTCTCTTTGTATGAATAAATATTAGCTGTTGTGTCCTTAATAGTAGGATCTGGTTTTGTCCAATATCCTGTTTCAGGATCTACTGTTATACGTGCTTTGTGAGCATCTATAATATAACCCTCTTTATCAGTTTTATAAGGATGTTTTTGTGCAAACGAAAGATTTCCTGTAAGAGCTTCATCTACACTGAGAGAAGAATTATAAGTTATTTCTGTGCGTTCTCCTTTTTTACCCTTTTTGGTAAAGATCTGGATTACCCCATTAGCCCCTTGTGCTCCATAGATAGTAGCGGCGGCGGCACCTTGTATTACCTCTACGCGTTCTACATTAGAAAGGTCTAAATCGGCTAAACGAGAAGACACAGAACTACTACCCGTAGTCCCTAAAGAATAACTATTGGTATTTACTTCTACTCCATCTACAATCACCATCGGTTGGGTAGTACTCAAAGAGTTGATACCACGCAAGATGATATTAGCTTGCTGCCCTGGTTGCCCTGAGGTTGACTGGATTTGTGCTCCGGCAATTTTACCACTAAGAGCATCATCAATACTCTTTACAGGTGTACGTTTGAGGCTTTTCTCAGAAACGGCATCTACTGAAATCGCTACTTTGCGCTTATCGGTAGCTACCCCTACACCAGTAACTACTACTTCTCCAAGCTCTTGAGCTTCTTCACGTAGTATTACATCAATGTTGTTAGCTTTGCCTACCACTTTCTCTACAGTCTTCATCCCTATTTGTGAGAAGACTAACACTGCTTTGTTGTTAGGCACTTTAATTCTGTAATTCCCATCGAAATCGGTGGCTACCCCGTGCGAAGAACCCTTAATCATTACTGATACAACGTTCAAGGGCAAACCGGCATCGTCTTTCACGACCCCTGTAATCGTCCTTTCTTGTGCAGTAGCGACTGCTGAAAAGAAAAGAACGAATAAAAACACGTAAAATAGTTTTTTCTTCATCGCTATTAATTTTAGTTTAACACCGCAAAGTTATAGAATAATTTTACAAGAATCCAAATACTATCAGATTTTTTTTCTACAGACTTAAATATTTCTCAGTGAAACTATTTTTTTGAACAAATCGCAATATTTCAGTTAAGAATTTATCATATTCTCAATAAAATAGACTTTTTAATAAAAATATCTCATTTTTCATCTTAATTTTTTACCTATATTACAACATTGCTAAAAATTGTATTAAGTCTCTTATTTTCAATAATATAAATAACACATATACTGTTATAAGTATTTTTTATAACCAAGAAAATCAATACTCTTTTCTTCAAATTTTAACTATATTTAACATCTGCATAAACGTAAAAAATCTCTCGTTGCAAAGCTATTTTACAACGAGAGACCTCTATTTTATTGAAAATAATTCGTTAAAAAACGAAATCTATTATGAAAATCCTAACCATAATCCCCAAGGAATTCTGGAAAGTAATAGCACTAAAGCTATACCGTAGAACAAGGCTATTTTGCCAAACATCTGGCGCACCTCAGTCTGCTTTTTGAGTTTTACCCAACCAACAGTGATGAGCGCTATGGCAATGATATTCATCAAAGGGTGTTCTAACAACAGAAGGCGCAATAAGGAATCTTTCATTACTATCTTAGCCCCCTCACCCCACATCTGCAAACGAGGTGTTGTTACATATAGTAACAAACCTAATAACATTTGTATATGTGAGAAAACAAGTGCAAACAAACTTAAACGGAGATCTTTTACCTCAAAGTATTTTTTATTCTTGAAATAACCGATAAGTGCATTAACTACCGCCGCAATAAGCACAGCTAATACTATATAGGCAGTGAATGAGTGTAATTGTTTAATTAGTTGATACATAAAGCTTTCTTTTAAATTTAGGGCGCAAAAATACAAATCTTTTCCAAATATAGTGATATATTGGTCTATTTTTTGTAATTTTGCGCTGAAATACAGTGATTAGCAACTTTTTTGCTTTTCACTCTTAAATTTTCACTATAATGACAGACCAAGTATTTGCCCTACACGTGGCAACCCGCAACAATCTTTTAACTTATTTGGAGAACCTAACTCCTGAACAATTAGCGCAAATCCCTAATGGATTTCACAATAATATCTGGTGGAACATCGCTCACTGTGTAGCACAACAACAAATACTCTGCTACAAACTATCAGGACTCAATTTCGTTGTACCCGAAACTTTTGTAGATACTTACAAAAAAGGCACTTATCCCGATGGGCATATCCCTACCGCTGACGAAATTCAAGAATTGCGCAGCCTGCTCATCAGTACCCAAAAACAACTGCAAGCCGACTACGAGCGCGGAGTATTCTCTAACTTTACCCCTTATACTACCAGCTATGGCTATGCGCTCACTTGTATAGAAGATGCAATACATTTCAACAACACTCACGAGGGTATGCACCTTGGGGTGGTAATTGCTTTAAACTACTTTGCTAAATGATAGAAGATAAAACGCCACACCGCACCTCATTAGCCGATTTAGGTGAATTTGGACTCATCGACCGCCTAACAGAAGGGTTTGAAATCCACAATCCTTCCACTCTCAAAGGCGTAGGTGACGATGCCGCGGTAATGGATTTTAAAGATAAAAAAACAGTTGTCTCTACCGACCTGCTCATTGAGGGGGTGCATTTTGACCTTAGCTATGTACCGCTGAAACACTTGGGTTACAAAGCGGTATCGGTGAATGTATCCGATATTTATGCAATGAATGCCACCGCTACCCAAATAACGGTATCAATAGCAGTATCTAATCGCTTTCCGTTGGAAGCCTTAGAAGAACTCTATGCGGGCATTCGCTTAGCGTGTGATCGTTACAAAGTGGACTTGGTAGGGGGCGACACGACTTCCTCTACACGCGGACTTATCATCTCAGTAACGGCAATAGGTGAAGCGAATGAAGAGGACTTGGTATACCGCAACGGGGCACATCCTAACGACCTTATAGTGCTCACAGGCGATATAGGGGGTGCGTATATGGGTTTGCAGATATTGGAACGCGAAAAGGCGGTCTTTCAGGTAAATCCAAACTCTCAACCCGATATAGAGATGTATTCCTACATTCTGGAACGCCAGCTCAAACCCGAAGCCCGCAAGGACATTCCGCCACTGCTCAAACAATTAGGCGTAAAACCTACTGCAATGATGGATGTGAGCGATGGCTTATCGTCAGAGCTCTTGCACATTTGCAAACAATCGGGGGTAGGTTGTAGGTTATATGAAGATAAAATACCTCTTGACCCACAAGTAATTAGCACTTGTGAGGAGTTCAATTTAGATAGCACTACCATAGCCCTAAGTGGCGGTGAAGACTACGAACTACTCTTTACTATTGCCCAAGCCGATTACGACAAAATTAAAGGAAACCCCAATTTTAGCGTAATAGGTTACATTACTGATAAAGGGGAAGGCGTAAACCTCGTCACTCGTGCAGGACAGTTCATCCCAATCATAGCGAGAGGGTGGAACGCGCTAAACAATAAATAATGATTAATGGTTAATGATTGATAGAATATGAAATACGCTAATATGCGAGAGGAAGAAGTGAAGAACAAAGTTGCTGTCGATTGGTTCTTAGGCTTCGATACTACACAAATCATTGGAAATATTGATTTTTCGGTTTTTCCCGAAAAAGATAATATCTTCCACTCTATCCCTTTGCTTTGGGCTGAAGCAAAGAAAGGAGATTACGATGTAGTAACAATGTTCGTACAGCTTATTCTCACTATTGGGAAAGCACGTACTTATACCCGTATGCTTCCTCCAGCTTTTTTAGGAGCTTTTGATGCTCAAAAAATAGCTTTCGTACCTTATAATAGTGTAGAAAGTATTTTTTCTATCAACGATTTCAATTGGAATGTAACCCCTTCCGACCACGAAAGCAAAGAATTTGCCATCATCAAAGAGCGCATAGAAGCCGACTTACAACAGAACTCATATCTCTTTGATTTTGAAAAAGACGCTCAAGAGTTACGCTTTTTCATCAGTCATAATCTTGCCAATGCTACCGATAAAGCTAAACAAACCATTAACAAAAGTAATTTCGTTTCTATCTATTTGCGATGGCTAGAGGTAATAAAACCTATTATTGATACTGATTGGGAGGCTCTGAAGAAAAACAATATTTTAGACTGTGATTTTTACCTTGCTGACCTTTTTGTAGACGACAAAGGCACTCCAGAGATAGATGATGATATAGCTATTTATGACAACCTATTTGTACTATTCGAAAATCAAGGATACAAAATCCCTAAAAAGAACCTAAGCAACACTTTGTTTGATGCGACAATAAGCATCAAGGACAAAACTACTTACCAAAACTTTTGGAAGCTCTATAGGCGCCCGCCGCACAGTGATTACCACGACTACATTATTGAACGTCGTGAGTTATTAGTACCTCAAGACATTCGTGAACGCAAAGGAGCTTTTTTTACGCCACGCCAATGGGTAGCCCTTTCACAGCAATACCTTGCTGATTATCTTGGAGAAAATTGGCAAGAAGAATATTATGTATGGGATTGTGCAGCAGGTACAGGAAACCTCTTAGCTGGGCTTACCAATAAATACAATATTTTCGCCTCTACCCTCGACCAAGCCGATGTGAATGTAATGCACGAACGCATTCAACACGGTGCTCTTTTAATAGATGAACATGTGTTTCAGTTTGATTTCCTCAATGATGAGTTTATCCCTAAAAAACAAGGAGGAAAGCTCCCCGATGCATTGTTCGATATCATCAGTGATAATGAAAAACGGAAAAAGTTAGTGGTGTATATCAATCCACCTTATGCTGAGGCTACTACCGCCAGAACAGTTACAGGTACAGGAGAAAATAAAGCTGGTACAGCCATAGAGAATAGAACTTACCAAAAATACAAAGGAATTATAGGCAAGGCAAGCAATGAGCTTTTCGCCCAGTTCTTGATACGAATTTACAAGGAAATCCCTAACTGCAAGATTGCAAATTTTTCAACTTTGAAAAATTTGCAATCTTCCAACTTCTTGGATTTCAGAAAAGAATATCGAGCGAAGCTCGAAAATTTTTTTGCTATTCCAGCAAATACTTTTGATAATGTTACAGGGCAATTCCCTATTTCTTTCCAAATATGGAATGGAGAACGAGAAGAAATCTTTATTGAAAAAGAAGGTTCTTTTTACAACAGAAAAGGCGAGTTTATAAAAAATAAAAAAATAGCTTCTCTTGATGAAGTTAATCGTATCAATAAATGGATTAAAAACTTCGATAATAAAAAAAGCCCAGAGATAACCATTGGCTTTATGGAAAATCCTACTCCTGATTTTCAAAATAATAAGTTCCTAAATATTGCAAATACTGAAGGAAACAGACATAACAACTACTTATATATAAATAAAAACAATCTTATAGAGGGTTGTCTATATTTTGCTGTACGTTTCTGTATGGAAGCTACTTGGCTCAATGATCGTGATCAATTTCTCTATCCTGATGAGGGTTGGAAAACAGATAAATTATTTCAAAATGACTGTCTTACCTTTACCCTTTTCCACGGGCAGAATAGAATCAGTAGTAAAGAAGGTATAAATCATTGGATTCCTTTTACTGAACAAGAAGTAAACGCCCCTACCCTATTCAGTAGTCATTTTATGACTGACTTCATTAAGGGGAAAATCAAACCTACACCTCCTCCTCAAACTATCAACCTATTCACCTCAGTATATATGGTTTCAGAACCTGAAGCTGAGTATCAAGTTCCTTTGTATTTTTCGGAAAACGCTAAAGCTGTATTTGAGGCCGGTAGGCAACTATGGGTGTATTATTTCACCCAACCTAATGCTGATGCAAACGCTTCTCTATATGATATTCGTGAACATTTTCAGGGACGTAATGCCAATGGTAAGATGAACAACAAAAGCGAAGATAAAACTTACAACCAGCTCATCGGCAATTTACGAGAGACTCTCAATAGATTAGCTAAACAAATAGAACCTAAAGTATACGAATACAGATTTTTACTATAACACATAACATAAAAAAAATAGGAATAATGAAAAGAAGAGCATTTTTTAAAAATGGGGCTTTAGCAGCTTTAGGAGGCTTAGTATTGCCTTCCTTTGATTTACAAGCGCAAACCCTTGGGGAAACCCATAAAAACAAACGCACTAAAAACATCATCTTTATGGTGAGTGACGGTATGAGTTTCGGTACTTTAGTAATGGCCGATCTCTACCTCAAACGCAAATTCGGTCGCCCTTCTAACTGGATGGGACTATACGAACAGAACCTCGCTCAACGCGCCGTAATGGATATGGCATCGGCGAGTTCGGTAGTCACCGATTCATCGGCAGCAAGTTCGTCTTGGGGCGGTGGCGTACGTGTAAAGAACGGTAGCCTAAATATCAGTCCGGATGGCAAAGAGAATATGCCTATCTTGCAAAAGTTCAAAAAAGCAGGTAAGAAAGTGGGTTGCGTCACTACCGTAATGGTAAACCACGCCACTCCGGCAGGCTTCTGTACGTGGAGCAAAATCCGTAATGCTATGGACGAGATTGCCCTCAACTATACCGAATTAGGCTTCGATGTGATGTTAGGCGGCGGTAGTAAATACTTTGACCCTGCCCATCGCAAGGACAAGAAAGACCTCTTTGCCGTTCTCAAAAAGAAAGGTTATACCGTAGCCCGCACTCGTAGTGAAATGCAGAAAGCCCCTACTAACAAACCGCTCTATGGGCTCTTTGCTGAAGATGCACTCCCCTACACTATCGATCGCGCTCAAAGCAGTGAAGAACAAGCTAAATCGCCTACCCTTGCTGAGATGACCGCTAAGGCTATCGACCAGCTCAAAAATCACCCTAACGGCTTTGTAATACAAGTGGAAGGTGGTAAAGTAGACTGGGCTGCACACGCTAACGATATAGGGGCTTTGCTCTACGACCAAGTTGCTTTTGACGAGGCTATAGGAGTAGCACTCGACTTTGCTAAAGCCGACGGCAACACTCTTGTGGTGCTTACTTCCGACCACGGTAATGCTAACCCTGGACTCATCTACGGCAAAGATTGTAACGACAATTTTGACAGATTGCAAAACTTCACCCATTCTAACGATTGGATTTTACAACAAATCAACTCTAACGACTCGGTAGCTAAAGTGCGTGAGCACGTTGCTCAATACTGCGGTGGAATGAACATCAATGAGGAACAAGCTAAAGAACTCTTAGGGTATTACGCTAAAACCGAAAGAAAAGAAGACGGCTTGTACAACTACAAACACCTCCCTTACCGATTGTTTGCCGAAATACAAAAAGCTCATACTTCAGTAGGTTGGATTAGTATGGATCACTCTTCCGATTACACTGAATTGGGAATGTATGGACCTGGTAGCGAACGCCTAAAACCTTTTATGCGCAATACCGATATACACAATTTCTTGTTGGAAGCAGCAGAGGTTAAAGTTTAGAAGTTAGGAAGTAGAAATTAGAGGGTGAAAAGTTTTCAGTTTCAAAAGCTCGTTACTTTTATAGGTATATTGCTCTTCATCGTGAAGTTGATAGCGTGGCATATTACCAATTCTAACGCTATTTTTTCGGACACGATGGAGAGCATTGTGAATATCATTGCCGCCTTTATGGGGCTCTATTCGCTATACCTTTGCAACAAACCTCGCGATACCGACCACCCTTACGGACACGGCAAGGTAGAGTTTATTACCGCTGGCATTGAGGGGATGCTCATCGCTATCGCTGGAGTACTCATCCTCATCGAAGCTATTTCGTCACTTATAGAGGGAATACATCTCGATAAATTAGGCTGGGGGATTGCCCTTTTCGGGTCTACCGCCATAGTGAATTACGCTATGGGGTATATTTCTTACCAAAAAGGGAAAAAAGAGAACTCTTTAGTACTAATGAGTGCGGGCAAACACTTGCAATCAGATACTTTTGCCACTTCAGCTATTGTACTGAGTTTGGTGTTGGTACACTTCACCGGTTGGTTATGGCTCGACCCTCTAATTGCTATTAGCTTTGGTAGTTATATCATAGTAATAGGGTGGAAGATTGTGCGTAAAGCCCTTAGTGGTATTATGGACGAGCGCGACGAAGCCCTCTTTGCCGAACTCGTAAATATACTGCAAACTAACCGCAAAACCGAATGGATAGACATTCACAATATGCGTATTCAGCAGTTTGGGGCTCACTTGCATATTGATGCCCATATCACTCTGCCTTACTACTATTCGCTAAAAGAAGCCCACCAAGAGATGGAAAAAGTGATTCATTTATTGGTAGAAAAAGTAGATAGAACGATAGAATTCAACTTTCACTTAGACTATTGCAAACCCTTTTCGTGTGAAATTTGCACCATTGATTGTCCCTTTAGAGAAAAACCTTTTGTACAGACTATACAGTGGGACGTGAAAAACATCGCTGGAGTAGCGAAACATAAAATAAATGATCAATAAGAAATAAACAATATGATAGTTACTTTCTTTTCGGAAAACCTATGGTTTACAGCTTTTTTTGTGTGCCTCCTTTCATTAGGAGTAACTTACTTTTCTTTGCCAAGTGTTATCTATGTCGTAAAACAAAAAAACTTGATGGATAAACCCAATGCGCGTAGCTCCCACAAAGAAAAAACTCCTACTTTAGGAGGACTTTCTTTTTTTGTAAGCTTGATTTTTACCTTGTTCTTGCTTCGTCCGTTTGATAACGATAGTGTGGGGATTAATATTCTATCAGGGGTTGGTGTATTGTTTTTCGTAGGTTTAAAGGATGACCTCACAGGTGTAAACCCCAGTACAAAAATCATAGGTCAAATCATCGCTACTCTCATTCTTTTCTTTGGCTCAGGACTTAAAATCACCACATTAAACAATTTTTTAGGTATCACTGATATTCCTTATTGGTTTTCTATACTCATCAGTTGTGCTATAGTGATGGCTATTGTCAATTCTTACAATCTGATCGATGGTATTAATGGTTCAGCAGCAATGGTAGGCATTGTGATTTTTGGAGCTTTTGCCTATGTTTTCTACGATGCCGAAATGTACTTCTACTTTCTGTTATCACTGTTGAGCATCAGTTTCCTATTGGCTTTTTTGCGTTATAACCTATCGGCTAAAAAAAGGGTGTTTATGGGCGATACAGGCTCTATGATTGTAGGGTTCCTCATTGCTGTATTGGCTATCAAATACTTTTCGCTCAATACAGAGTTGTTAGAAAGTGCTGTTATCACCCCTTCCAACAAAGTGTGGGTGCTACTCTCTATCATCTTCATTCCCTTTTTTGATACTACTCGCGTATTCACCACCCGCTTGTTGCGCCACGGACAACCTTTTAAAGCCGACCGCAGTCATATCCACCACGTGATGATAGACTATATGAAATTGTCGCACTCACAAGCAAGTTTGCTGTTAGCTTTGATTAATCTCGCTGTTTTTGTAACAATTTTATTTTTTAATACAAGAATATCCCCTTTGATGCTGGGAATTTTGTTTATAGCTTTCTCTATAGTTTTAGCTATTGTTTTATTTATTGTGAATCGAGGATACCACAATCTTAAAAACAAACAAAAAATTAGACATCTTATCAATGAAATTCATAAAAAGCACTGAAATAATTTATTGTTTTAAAAAGATATAATTATGAAAATATTTTATCATAGACCAACTTGTTTATTTATTAATGTGGGTGGTATTCTTGAGAAATTGTTAGAGGAATCAAATATCTCTAAATTTTATAGAATTATCAAATATGATATTTCCAAGAAAAAAAGAACCATTTCGAGTATTGTCAATAAGCTAAAAATAGCAATTATTGTTATTGAAACTTCAAAAATCAAAGAATATCCTGATGATATCATTAGAGAAATTATTGATTTGAGAACTAAAGGTATTATTGTTTATGAAGCAGAAGAATTTTACGAAAATATCAACAAGCGTATTCCTATCGTAAAATTAGAAGCTAAAAAATATATTGGCGATGATATTTTTTCTATAAAACAAAGAATTAGACACCGATTGATCAAACGTTTTTTTGATTTATCACTTGTTTTCTTAGCTCTTCCTATAGCATTACCTTTAACTATTATAGGAGTTTTTCTTACTCTTTTAAGTTCAAAAGGAGGTGCTTTCTTTGCACAGACACGTGTAGGAAGAGAAGGAAAAACTTTTAAAATATACAAAATCAGAACTATGGTATTAAACAATGGAGGTTTTACTCAGGCAAATGACTCACGTATTACCCCTATTGGAAAAATATTGCGCTTTACCAAAATAGATGAACTACCTCAATTATACAACGTATTGAGAGGTGATATGAGTATTATAGGCCCTCGCCCTGAAATTCCTGAATATGTAGAAAAATACGCAGAACAAATACCTTTTTTCAAACTACGCCATATGGTAAAACCAGGAGTTACAGGTTGGGCTCAAATTCATATTCCAAAAGCCACTCCTGAAGATAGTATTAAAAAATTAGAATATGATTTGTACTACATCAAGCGATATTCATTATTCCTTGATATTAAAATAGTACTTGAAACTACAAAAATTATACTTACCTTAAATAGTAACTAATTTTTTTCGTATCTTTGCGCCCTATCTCATAAGAAATGCTCAAACAGAATTTACAACTTAAACTCTCACAGAAACTCTCACCTCAGCAAATACAGCTGATGAAACTCGTGCAACTCCCCACTCTTGCCTTTGAACAGCGCGTAAAACAAGAGTTGGAAGAAAACCCCGCCTTAGAATCGGGGCGCGAAGAAGATGCCCTCGATGAGTTTCACGATGAGTTCGACAACTCTGCCGATGAATATAACGACAACGATGTAATTGATATGGACGATATCAACATCGATGAATACCTCAGTGATGACGAAATACCCGACTATCGTTTGCACGCTAATAACTACAGCGACGACGATGAGGATCGCGATATTCCTTTCAGTGCGGAGGTATCGTTCCACCAATCTCTTATCAACCAATTAAACACCTTTACCCTCTCGGATGAAGATTACCTCATCGCTGAGTTCCTCGTGGGTAGCATAGACGATACAGGCTATATACGCCGCTCTATTCAAGACCTTACCGACGACTTAGCTTTCACCCAAAATATCTATACTGAAGAGGAACACGTAGAACAAATACGCCAACAGATTATCTTCCAATTAGACCCTGCAGGAGTAGGCGCTGCCGACCTGCAAGAGTGCTTGCTCATACAACTGCGCCGCAAAAAACAAACCCCTGCTATAGAATTGGCAATCAAAATGCTTACCGAAGCCTTTGAGGCATTTACTAAAAAGCATTATACCAAACTGCAACAGCGCTTTTTGGTAACTGAGGAACAACTGAAGGAAGCGGTACAAGAGGTGGAGCGCCTAAACCCTAAACCTGGGAGTTCTTACGTAGGCAATAATGTGCATATAGAGCAAATTATCCCCGATTTTACCGTAAAAGTGGTAGATAATGAATTAGAACTCTCCCTCAACGGACGCAATGCTCCTGAACTACACGTTTCTAAGGAGTATAGCACTATGCTCGACACTTATAAGAAGAGTAAGGAAAAGAGCAATTCACAAAAAGAAGCAGTGTTCTTTATCAAACAGAAGTTGGATTCTGCTAAGTGGTTTATAGATGCCATTCGTCAGCGACAACAAACGCTCCTCATCACGATGGATGCCATTATGGAACACCAACGCGAATACTTCCTCACAGGTGATGAACTGAAAATTAAACCGCTTATTCTCAAAGATATCGCCGATAAGGTAGGTATGGACATCTCTACTGTATCGCGGGTAGCGAGCAGTAAATACGTAACTACCCCTTACGGCACAAAACTCATTAAAGATTTCTTTTCGGAATCTATGAAGAACGACCAAGGAGAAGATGTTTCTACTCGTGAAATCAAGCAGATATTACAACATATCATTGCTAAGGAAGACAAGAGTAAACCCCTCCCCGATGACGAATTGGCACAGCTCCTGAAAGAGAAAGGTTACCCCATTGCACGCCGCACTATCGCCAAATACCGCGAACAAATGGATATACCTGTAGCACGCCTCAGAAAAGAACTGTAATCTAATGACGAGTTACAAATTACGAATGACGGTGCGATCCGCACGGACAAAGTATATAAAACTCCAGTATAGTGAAAGACTGTACTGGAGTTTTTGCTATATGAAAAGTAAAAAATATTTATTCTAAGGTGAAATCTATGGTGCTTTTAATATCGCCTGAAGAGGTGCCTACTAAGGCCTTGAAGGTACCTTTTTCGGCTACCCAAGCGTGTTGCTCAGGATTGAAGAAAGAGAGGTCTTGCTTGGTAATGTGGAAGGTTACAGTTTTGGACTCTCCTGCTTTCAAGAATACTTTCTCAAAACCTTTGAGCTCTTTGTACGGGCGTAATACTGAGGCTTCTTCGTCGTGCAAATAGAGTTGTACTACTTCAGCGCCATCGCGTTTGCCGGTGTTCTGTACTGTTACTGAGAAGCTGATATCGCCATTAGTGGTCTTCTTATTGGCAGTGAGTTTGCCATATTTGAAGGTAGTATAGGAGAGTCCGTGACCGAAAGGGAATAGTGGTTTTACTCCTTTGGTATCGGCGTAGCGGTAGCCCACCAAAATGCCTTCGTGGTAGGTAACCTCTTTATCACCTGGGTATTCACCTAAGGCTACAGCCCCATTATCTTCCAAACGTACTGGGAAAGTGAAAGGCAATTTCCCTGAGGGGTTCACATCACCGAAGAGTACATCGGCGAGGGAGTTACCCGCTTCGGATCCTAAATACCAATCTTGTACAATGGCAGGCACACTCTTCACCCAAGGCATTGCCATTGCATTCCCCGAAATGAGTACTACTGCTAAGTTTTTATTGGCTTTTGCCAAAGCTTCAATCACAGCATCTTGTCCGTAAGGCAAGCCATATTGTTTGCGGTCGTTACCCTCACAATCCTGACCATCGTGTTTGTTGAGTCCACCTATAAAGATAACTACATCAGCTTGTTTAGCGGTTTTAACAGCTTCGGCGAGGAGTTCTTGCGCCGGACGTTTATCGGTGATGTCGTTGGCAGCAAGCCCGTCTTGGTCTTTGTAATCGTCACTGGCATAGCCACGTGCATAGAGCACTTTGGCAGTATTGCCTACACGGTTTTTAATTCCGTCTAAGGGGAGTATCTCGTGAACGGCTTTCAATGAGGAACTTCCTCCACCTACGGTCATCATTTTGATAGCATTCTCGCCTATAACAGCTATGGTTTTTGCCTTTTTAACATCGATAGGGAGTACATTTTTATCGTTTTTGAGCAGTACGATGCCTTCTTGTCCTATCTTGCGAGCGACGGCAAAGTGTTCTGGTGAAGCGAATGACCCAAAGGGTCGATTGACTGCCATATTGGTGCGGAATATGAGTCGGAGGATATTGCGCACTTTTTCATTTACAACTTCTTCTTTTATTTCTCCTGATTTCAGTTTTTCGAGAAAAGGTTGGGCAAGGAAGTAATGGTCGTAAGCATTCGAGCGGTTTTCAGCCATTCCGTCAGTCCAAGTACCAAATTCCATATCCAATCCGTGAAGAGCAGCGCCATCGGTGTTGTTCACACCACCCCAATCGGATACTACAGCACCGTCAAAGCCCCATTCTTTGCGCAAGATGTCTTGCAATAGATATTGGTTTTGGCAAGCCCATTGGTCTTTGTATTTGTTATAAGACCCCATTATGCTCCACGCTTTTCCCTCTTGCACAGCCGCTTTGAAGGCAGGGAGGTAAATCTCATACAGGGCGCGGTCGTCTACCTTTACATTCACTGTATGCCGGTTGATTTCTTGATTGTTAAGCGCATAGTGTTTCACACAAGCAGCTACGCCATTGGCTTGCACGCCTTGCACATAAGGCACAACCATTTTGGAAGCCAAATAAGGGTCTTCACCCATATACTCGAAATTGCGACCGTTGAGAGGAATGCGGTAGATGTTCACCCCAGGACCTAAGAGTACGTTTTTGTTGCGATAGCGGGCTTCTTCGCCTATAGCCTTTCCGTAGGCTTTGCTGAGAGCGGGATTCCACGTGGCAGCAAGGCAAGTGAGGGCGGGGAAAGCGGTACATTTATCGTTTGTCCATCCCGCTTGATTCCATTCGTCCCAGAGTACTTCGGGGCGTATGCCGTGAGGACCATCGGTCATCCAGTTTTCGGGGATACCCAAGCGGGGCACACCAGGTGAACTGAACTTAGATTGAGCATGGCACATAGCTACTTTTTCCTCTAAAGTCATTCGCGAGAGGGCATCGTCGATACGCTTCTCAATGGGTTGTGAAGCGTCTAAATAAACAGGCGTTTGCTGGGCTGAGAGCGTACCTACGGCACAGCAAATCAGTAAAGTTTTTATATTTTTCATATCGTATTCGTTTAATCCTCTCCCCGTTCTCACATACTCCGCTCTCGCGGACTTCTCCCAAAGAGAGGGGACAAGCTGCAAAAGGAGAGTCTAATTATTTTTCTTATTTGCCACTGTTTTGCCAATTGCCCACCCCGTTCCCCTCCCGAAAGGAGGGGACAATCTGCAAAAGTGACGGGGCGTACTTGTGGATAATCAGAGTAATCAACTTTGCCAAAGGTGCGAGCCGCACAGGCAGAGCTTTGGCAAAGTGTAGAGACACTTGTTAATTATTAATTATCAATTGTTAATTGTTATTTCTTAACTGCTGTAAGATAGGGTTTGATAATGGCTGTCCATAGTTTGTAACCTTCGGCGTTCATATGGAGGTTGTCTTCTTTAAAGATATCGGTGCGGAGGTTACCCGCTTCATCGTACATTACTTTGGTGATATCAATGTAAGTATAACCTTGTGCGGTGGCATTTTCCTCTAAAAGAGCGTTTACCAATAGCTGGTCTTTCAGCTGATCGGCTTTGTGCTGTGAGGGTTTTAGAGACACTACAAACAAGGGAGTTGTTGGGTAATCTTTTTTGAGTTTAGCGATGAATATACGGAAAAGGTCGAAGCATTTTACGGCATTCACGCCTTCTTTGTGGCTTCCGAGGTCGTTTTCTACATAAAGAACGATGCTTTTAGGTTTGTATCCTTGTGCGATGGTGTTGTAGTTGTAAATCATATCGCGCAAGGTTGCCCCTCCATAAGAACGACGGATGAGTTTCAGCGGTGCAAAATCTTCATAGATAGTATCCCATAGATTGATAGACGAACTACCGAGGAATAGCGCGTCGCAGGAGAGGTCTTTGAGGCGTTTGTTCTCCTTTTGGTAGTTGGTAATATCCTTTTGATAGCGGGTAATCCAAGGAGTTTCATCGGTTTGTTCAAAGGGGATTACCGTTTTGATTACGGTAGTAGGGGTTGCGGTTTGCGCTTTGGCAAATGCTACAGAAGCAATTGCAAATAGTGACAATAATATTCTTTTCATTTGCGTAATTTTAATTTGTCAATTTATATACTTTGTCAAAGTCCAAGGACTTTGACAAAGTATAGGATAATTAATTTGTTGATTGCTATTTTATAGTTTTGGTATCAAAAAGGATACCACGCTGTTGGCTGGTACTTCATAAGAGAAATAGTGCTTGCCGGTGCTTAGGGTTAGATAGGTTGTTTCTTTCTTTTTATTCAGCAACACACAAGCCAAAGAGCCGTCGGGGTTCTCGAATGCAGTACATTGCACGTTGTCATCAGTGGTTTTCTCAACGCCTATACGGGTCGCTCCCTGCTTGATGACTGCCGAAAGATGACTTATGACATAGTAGTGCGAATTGCGTTGCATTGTCTTATAATCGGATGTTTGGATATCGACCGCACCAAAACAAGTTTTGCAACCGCCTTCACGATTGGGAGCTCCCTGCTCGTCGAGCATCAAATTCCACACCATCACCGCCTTGCAATGATTATTGAGAGTTTTGATACCGAGCTCTTGCATATCTTCGGTGAGACGGCGTTCGAGGTTGCGACCATCGTTCCAAGTACCTATGGAGCTTTCTGTAAAGATGAGTTCTTTATTTGGGTATTGGTTATGAATGTTGCTCAATTCGTTAGGATTTCCCCCATAGTTATGGTAAGCAGCCCCCGCAACGTACTGAGAGGCATCGGCATCTTTATAGATATGCAAGGGGTATTGCTGTTGTGAAGGCTTATTATCGTAGTTGTAGTTATGGTCGAAGAGGTAGATTTTAACCTCAGCAAAGCCTTTGTTGCGCAAAGTTTTCCCTAAGGCGTTTTTGATAAAGGCGAGCTGCTCGTCCCATCCCATATACATAGAAGCCGAGTTGCCTCTGTTGAGAGGTTCGTTTTGTATAGTAATGGCATTGACGTTCAAGCCATTGTCTTTCATCGCTTGCAACCATTTGGCAAAATAAAGCGCATAATCCTGATAGTGAGCGGGGTTTAGCTGACCGCTTGTCCATTGGTTATGAGGTTGCAAATCGGTAAGGTTATTGACCTTCATCCAGCGTGGAGGTGTCCAAGGAGAGCCTATGATTTGCACTTTGGGGTTGATAGCGAGAATCTCTTTGAGTATAGGAATCACGTATTGCGTTTCCTCTTTGGTGAGGGCAAAATGCTCTATTCCCTTGGTATCGCAAAGAGTGTATTCACTTAGAGAAAAGTCGGAACAGCCGATGGATATACGCACAAAATTCTGTCCAAAGCCTTCAGTTTCGGAGAAGGTTTCGGTGAGGAATGCCTTTCTATCGGCGGGAGACATCTGCATCAAGTTATAGCAGGTAGAACCTGTAATGGCAGCCCCGAAACCATAGATAGATTGGAATTTTTCAGCGGGTTTTAGGGTGATACTATAAGATGCGTTAGGATTTTTGATGAGCTTTAGGTCGGTTTGCTCTTTGTAAAGTTCTTTTTGGCGATTGGCTGTAGTTAGCAATACGTTCACTTTACCTACCGATGGCTCAACAACAGGGGGAGGAGTAGGTTCCTCCCCTGTGTTGGATTTTTTCTGGCAGCTGCAAGAAGCGATGCTCCAGAGTATTACAAGTAAAAAAGACGGGAATAATTTCATTAGTAACCAGGGTTTTGAGTGAGTTTTTTATTGTTTTCTAATTCAGTTTGTGGGACAGGGTAAATGGAACTATTCTCTGTTAGCGGGTATACTCGTGGTAAACGACCTTCATCACGTGCATTAAGTGTATTCATTGTTTCAATAGCTTTATCATTGCGCACCAAATCGAACCAGCGGAAGCCTTCAAATGCCAATTCAAGGCGACGTTCTTTGAGTACGGCTGCTTTCATCTGTTCTTGTGAAAGAGAAGAGGAAATAGCAGCAAGTCCTACCCTTGCGCGTACTTGATTTACTAAGGCAGCCGCCTGAGCGGTTTGACCTAAAGCGGCATAAGCTTCAGCTTTTAGCAAGAGGATATCGGCTAAACGCAACTTGATGATACTACTGCCTCCTGAACGTATTTTATACATAAAAGGATAGTGGTTAGAGGGGTAATAAATATTCCAAGAGGGTTGCCCGTAAACGATAGCTTGGTTTTTGCGCACAGTATCGCCCTCAGCATCAAAAGCAGCGATGAGGTCGCGTGAAGGGGTTACCCATTTCGCCCAATTGTAAGTGCTATTGGGGTTGGTGTAGTTTAAGCCGAAGAGCCCTGGTAACCACGTTTGTCCGCCTTGAGAGTAGGTAATCTCAAAAATAGACTCAGCAGAATTGCGCACTTTTACATCGGTTTTAGCATCGTTGATTTGAAATAAATCGGCGTAATTAGGCAAGAGGGAAAAGCCATCGGCTTCTACGGCTGCGCAATACTGAATGGTTTTGTTGTAATCGCGTATAGGTTTTTCGGCATATACGTGAGCTAAAAGTGCATTAGCAACCGCGCGACTGAAGAAGAACTTATCGTTAGCCTTCACTGCAGGAGCATCGACGAGAGCCTCCTCGAGGTTAGTGCGAATGATGTTGTACACCTCGGCAACAGATGTGCGTTCAGGAAAGAGCAATTTATAGGTTTCTTCTACGTTTTCAGATGATATTTCAGGGATTTCCATCGCAGGAATAGGTATAGCACCCCAAAGTCGTGTCATATCAAAAAGCATCCACGCTTTAAATATTTTAGCCTCGGCTTTCCACTGTTTGCGTTCAGTGGTTGTAAGGGAAGCATCGGGCACTTTATCTACATTGGCAATTACTACATTAGCTAAGTTGATAGCTTCAAGATATTTTTGCCAATCACGTTTGATATAGGCATTAGCAGCATCTTGGCTATTTTGTTCAATAGAAGCTATATTTACAGAAGTTTTAACGCCTGCATAGGAATTATCAGCACGGGTTTCGGCGTGTTGTAGAAAATCCAATGTCCAGAACTCTTGTGC
The DNA here is from genome assembly GCF_016806945.1 of Capnocytophaga genosp. AHN8471. NCBI lineage: Bacteria > Pseudomonadati > Bacteroidota > Flavobacteriia > Flavobacteriales > Flavobacteriaceae > Capnocytophaga > Capnocytophaga genosp. AHN8471. Next base: position 62,317 of record NZ_JAESPJ010000005.1, on the reverse strand, counting down.
TGATCCACGCACAAAGGCATAGAGAGCTTCATAGCGTGTTTTCATTTGTGCTTTGTTCTCTATAGCAGAGGAACTTTTGCCCTCGGTAGTTGTATTTTTTTCGTTGAACTCCGAAATAGGGTCTTTATCTAAACTGCAAGCCGTTAGCGTTGCTAACGAAAATGCAAGGTATATGTATCTTTTCATTTTTGTATAGTTTTATTAGCCCCCGAACCCCCGAAGGGGGACAATCCGCAAAGGCGAACTATTAGGGTAAGTTATTAATAAATGAAAGTTTCTTCTTAAAAATCAATGTTTAAGCCAAAGATAAAGGTTTTGGTTTGAGGATAAGTACCCCAATCAATACCCATCGTAGGGCCTGAAAGCCCTTGGTTTACTTCGGGGTCAAAGCCTTTGTAGTTGGTAAGAGTCCAAAGGTTTTGAGCGGTGAAGTAAGGTTGTATCTTGCGGATACCATATCTCAACAATTCTTCATTGGAGAGGTTGTAGGCCAAAGTAAGTGTTTTAAGGCGCAAGTACGAACCATCTTCTACCCAACGAGACGATGCTTTGATATTATCGGTACCTTGTTTTGCACGAGGTATATCGGTAATATCACCAGGTTTTCTCCAGCGATTGAGCACGGCAGTTGATTGGTTTTGGTCTTTGTACATCCCCTCAGTTTCTATACGAGAGGCGTTGTAGATATCATTGCCATAAGAGCCTTGGAAGAAGACACTTAAAGTGAAGTTTTTATAGGAGAAGTCATTGGTAAGCCCAAAAGTAAAATCGGGGTTAGGGTCGCCTATATAAGTTTTATCGGACACTGAGATTTTACCATCACCATTGAGGTCTTTGTACTTGATATCGCCTGTTTGAGGGTCTACGCCTTCACTTATCAATCCCCAGAACTTGCCTAAAGGTTGTCCTTCGGTGATGCGTACCACTTGTTCAGTAGTAGCATCGGAGGTAGTGGCGTAGTAATACACTTTTTGAAGGGTGAGTTTGGTAAGTTCATTGCGGTTGAACGAGATATTGAAATTGGTATTCCAAGTAAAATCACCTGTGAGATTGCGTGTATCGAGCGCAAATTCAATTCCTTTGTTGGTCATTTCACCTTCGTTGCGATAAATAGAAGGTATGGGTGAAGTAGAAGGAAGAGGTACATCCATTAGCAAATCGGTAGTTTTTTTAAGGTAAGCATCGACTGCTAACGAAATACGATTTTTAAACAATGAAAGGTCGAGCCCTATATTGCTTTGAGTGGTAGTTTCCCAAGTGAGGTTAGGATTAGAAAATGAATTAGGACGCAAGGTTACCATTGCATTACCTTTGCCTGCCTCCCACCAATTTTGACGGGTGATAGAATAGCGTTGCAAGTAGCCGTAATCGGAAATACCAGCTTGGTTACCTGTTTGTCCCCAGCCACCGCGCAATTTGAGTTCGCTAAGCCAATCGACGTTCTTCAAGAAGTTTTCTTGTGAAAGTCTCCACCCTACAGATACTGAAGGGAAGTAACCCCAGCGTTTGCCAGGTGCTAACTTGGAAGAACCATCAGCACGGAAATTAGCCGTGAGAAGGTATTTGCTATCGTAGTTATAAGAAATACGACCTAAATACGACATAATCGCCCATTCGGCAGCATTCGAACCACTACCTTGTTCTATTTTATTGGCTGCATTGAGGGTTTTGATGTCGGGTGTAAGGAAGTGTGAGGCATACAAATAGCTTTCGTTCCATTTAGATACCGTTCCTGAAGTACCCGCCAAAGCAGAAAGGTTGTGCTTGCCGAAATTTTTGTCGAAGGTAAGCAAGTTGTCGTAAGTCATCACGGTGTTGTTAGTACGAATATCGTCGGCAGTACCGAAGATCTTACGTCCATATTCGGTGAGTTTAGGGTCTGTCCAATGGGTTTGAGTGCGTCCTAAACGGTCGATACCTACTGTAGATTTGAACTTTAAGCTCGGCAAGAAAGTTACAATAGCCGATACACTTCCTACCAAGCGATTGCTCTTAGAGGTATTGTCGGCATTACGAGAGATATTCTCTACAGGGTGAGTGAGGTTAGCTCCATAGAAATTGTAGTAATACCAACCTTCTTCCCCAGGTTTATCACTCCAGATGGGGGCGTATTTAGGCGTATTGATTACCGAAAGCACTACCCCAGCACGGTTAGAGCCTGTACCAGTAATAATACCATTAGACGAGTAATCAGCATAAGATAGATTGGTTTCAAAAGTGAGCCATTTACGCATTTTAGTTTCTAAGTTGAGGCGCAAATTATAACGTTCAAAATAAGAAGAGCGGATAACCCCTTCATCTTTAGAAGTTCCTGCTGAGAGGTAATACTTTGTATTTTCGGTTGCATTTGAGATAGAAAGTTGCGTGTTGCGTATCAGGCTCTTGCGGAAGGTTTCATCAAACCAATCAGTTTTATCAGTAAGCCCTGAAGGAAGAGTAACAGCACCTGTTTCGTCCATTAGTTCCTTGTATTGAGCAGTGTTGAGTGACTCGATGCGTTTGGCTACCTGAGAGATTCCTACATACGTATTAACTGATATTTTAGGTTCATTGCGTTTACCTTGTTTGGTAGTGATAAGCACTACCCCGTTGGCGGCGCGTGAACCGTAGATAGCTGCTGAAGAAGCATCTTTGAGCACTTGCATACTCTCAATATCGGTAGGGGCAATCCCGTTGATGTCTTGCACAGGGATACCATCTACTACATATAGAGGGTCGTTGGACGCGCTGATAGAGGTATTCCCGCGAATGCGTACTGCCAAACCAGCACCTGGAGCACCATTAGGTTGCACTACTTGAATACCCGCTGCACGCCCTTGAATGGCTTGTGCCGCTGAAGTTACAGGACGTTGGTCGAGGTCTTTAGTTTTTACTGAAGTGATTGCCGTAGTTACATCACCTTTCTTTTGAGTACCATAGCCCACTACTACCACCTCATCGAGGTCTTGAGTAGCTTCGGAGAGCTTTATTTTTAAAGAAGTGCCAGAGGCTTTTACATCAAGGGTTTTATACCCCACTGATGAAAACTCTAATACAGCACCTTTTGGCACATTGTTAAGTGAAAAGTTACCATCAAAATCGGTAGCTACCCCCTTGGTAGTACCTTTTATTACTACGGAAACACCAGGAAGAGGCATTCCTTTGTCATCGGTTACAGTACCTATTAGCTGACTAATATTTTGTGCTTGGGCAAAACCTACATAGCCTACTAACAGTACCATCATTAGCATTAAATGTTTTTTGAGTACTTTCATAAAATAAAAACGTTACATTTGTTAGTTTTTTCTTTGTTGCTTTTCGGAAAGTTATTTTTATCTTTCCAACGCCCCAAAAGTATAGCAAAAAAACATCAATATTTCATCAGGTATTAGAAAAGTACTTTTTAAAAAAGTTATTTAACTGAATATTAACAAAATAAGTTCTGAAAAAGCCTTAAAAAAGTACTGAATTTTCAGTTATTAATCGTAAAATAGCCCCTAAATCTCAGAAAGGAGATAATCAAAAAAGTATGTTTTTACATAGAAAAAACGGTTTTTATACATTTTTTTGATCAGTCGCGTATTTGTTTAACTTTTTCTTCAAAAGTATCGCGTTCACCTTTCGCTTTATTCCGTACTTTAGTGCGATAGTTGTACACCGTACGAAGAGAATAGCGCAAGAATTCGGCTATCTTACTGCTATCGGTGATGCCTAAGCGAATGAGGGCAAAGATGCGCAATTCGGTATTCAGTAGTTCACCTTTTTTAGGGAAGATTTGCTCTCCTTCTTCTAAAAGAGCATTGAAGTGAGTTACAAAATGTGGATATATATTGAGGAAGATAGTATCAAAATTCTTGTAGAGAGCCTCTAATTCTTGTTCTACTACAGAGGTAGATTTTAGCACCTTGGTAAGGTCGTCAAACTGATGTTTAGTCGCCTTTTTGTAGAGTAGTTTTCGGTAGTTTTCAATCTTATCGATATAAGCTGAACAGAGGTTGAAGAAATGAGCAATATACTCTTCTTTGATGAGATTTGCCTCCTCGAGGTTGAGGTTCGCCTCTTCGAGGTTTTGGTTCATCAGTTGTAGGTCGGTGTTGAGCTTTTCGAGTTGCTGATTACTGTAAGAGAGTTCTTTACGTATCTTTATCAATCGTTTTACTTGTTTGTACACATATACCAAAGCGATAATCAAGGCTACTGATAATACGCTGATGAGTACCAAATACAATTGTAATTCTTTCTTTTGTTTAGCTTCTTTCTCTTGATAGGCGGTGTTGATGATGGAATAGAAAGAGGCACCTTCTTCGGCGCGGTGTCGCACATTGCAGAAGGCAGCATCATCTATTGCCATTTTGATAAACTGATAGGCTTTGCTTATATTCCCTCGTTTGTAGTAAGTAAGTGCTAAGCTCTGTAAGGAAGCGTTATCTTTGATTGCGTTTTTGATGTCGGCGATAGCAGAAAGGGCAAAATAGTATTCTTGAAGGTCGTCATTTCCTTTTTCTCGTTCTACAAGACCTAAATAATAAGCTATTATAGCACGTTCAGGTTCCTCTTCGGTAGTTTGAGGCAATAGTTGCTGAAACTGTTGCATAGCACGGTTTTTGTCTCCTGTAAAGAACTCATCGATAGCACTGTTTACCTTAAAGGTAAGCGACTGTTTATCAGTACACAATAGCAGAGAATCACGGTATTGATTGGAGGCACTTAGATAAGTGCTATTATTGATGCTTTGCCCGTAATGACTGCACAGGGCATAAAACGAATCGTAATACTCACACAGAGATTCCTTGGGTAATCGGTGTTTATCGATAGCTTTTAGCAGTTGTAATGCCTCGACATACATTCCTTTTACTGAGTAGAGTTTAGAGAGCAAAATATGGGTTTCATCCAGTTTTTCAGTGTTGTTTACATCATTTGCTATCTGCTCGTTTTTCAGCAAATAGGCTATAGCCGAATCGACCTTAAATTTTCGGTATTCGGAATACAATTGTTTGTGCAGGTCGTATTTTTCTGTTGGTTGAGAGGCTTTTTTAAGCGCTTTTTGCAAGGAAGTAATACGCTGTTCTTTGGCTTGTATATAAGTAGCACTCTGCTCAATGGTTTGGTTGAGCCGGTGGAGCACAGCCTCTTTGCTCTCTTGTGCCACGGCTGTATTCCTTCCCAACAACAATATGATAAAGAGTGTGATATAGTTTTTCATAAGGTTTGTTTTTTAAAACGTCGGACATTATTCGGACATTATTCGGACATTTCGGACATTATTCGGACATTTTGCCCGCTTTTTGCCCGCATTGCCCGCTTTTTGCTCGCTTTTATTTTAGTTCATAATAAGTGCTTACACTTGCTCCAAGTTGTCTAATCAAATTATTAACAACTTTGCTAAAGGTCGTAGCACAACAAGCAATTAAAAACTTTGGCAAAGTGTATGATGCATTAAAATTCTAATTCTGTTTGGGTGCCGTCACTCTCATTTTCAGAGGGAGGAGGTACGATTTCTTCATCGCCGAGGGCTTCTACGGGTTCCTCTTCTTGGGATTCTTCGTAGGGGAGAGATTCAAGGGTGTTGACAGTTTTCACCTTGTCGGTGGTGAGCTGGTTGCCCAAGGCTTTGATGCCTTTTACACTGATGAACTCTTCTAAATTCACCGTGAGGTTCTCTTTCTCCTTGCCTTTTTCTTTGGTGAAGACTACCTCAGCCATAGGTCGCCAATCGGCAGAGACAAAGAGCAATTGCGATTTAGGATGTTCGGTAATGACTAACTCTTCGCGGTTTTCATTTTCTACCACAAAGCGTTTTACAAACACGCGTTCTTTCTCGCCATCGTAGTAAATCACCGAAATAGGTTTCTCGGGCACCCATTTTTCCATTACGGCGATATTGTTCTCGAAATGCAGACTCAATTCGGGGATAATGGTCTTCACGATGCCCTCTTTGGTAATGAGAAGCATACGGTCATCGCCTTTGAAAGCCCCAAGTAGCGTACCGCGTTCTTCGGTGTTGAGGCGTTTTACAATATCGTCGAACCATATCTTGCGCGGTTTGAGCGTTGATACACCTTTTTCTTTTAGCTCGATGCGCTTGATAGCATATTTGCTCACGAGGTTTCCTTTCACGCCACGCCCTTTGATGAGGGTATCGGCAAAATCGATATCCCATCGCAGTTTGCGCAAAGTGCCTAACTGACGCAAGTTCACGGTTACCACTTCGGCTTCACCATTAGGGTTGGCTGTGAAATAGAGCACGCGCGACTCTTTGTGTTGCGGAATGAGCTCGTATTTCTTATCGCGGGTAATACCCGTAACGTTGAAGCGCTTGATATAAGAGAAGCCTGTTTGTCCGTCCTTATAAATCATATTGTACACGGTGCGCTTATCGTCTTTCTTAAAGACCGCTACGTGTATGATGTTTTTCTCTATATATTGTTTATCAGATACTTTGGTAACGTACATCGCACCGCTTTCGGTAAATACAATCACATCGTCGATATCACTGCAATCACCTACATACTCGTCTTTGCGCAAGCCTGTACCTACAAAACCTTCAGCTCTGTTCACATAGAGTTTGGTATTGCGCACCACTACTTTGGTCGCCTCGATGGTATCGAATACGCGAATTTCGGTTTTCCGTTCGCGCCCCTTACCATAAGTCTTTTTAAGGCGTTCGAAATGGGCAATCGCATAGTCGATAAGGTTTGCAAGGTGGTTTTTCACTTCCTCGATATCGGCTTCAATTTTGAGGATATTTTCATCAGCCTTATAAGAGTCGAAGCGGGTGATGCGAATCATTGGTATTTGAGTGAGTTTAGCCAAATCGTCATCGGTAATCTCACGGAGTAAATCTTTTTTGAAAGGTTCAAAACGCTGGTACAAGTACTCGTACAAACTTTCTCTATCGGTGTATTTCTTGAAGTCGATATACATCTCTTCTCTGATGAAAATCTTTTCGAGCGAGGCACTGTGCCATTGCATTTCGAGTTCAGAAAGTTCAATTTCGAGCTCTTGTTTGAGAAGACTTACAGTGCGGTCGGTACTGCGACGCAACACTTCTGAGACGGTGAGAAAATGCGGTTTGTTGTCCTCAATCACACAGGTAATGGGCGAAATAGCCGTTTCGCAGGCAGTGAAGGCGTAGAGTGCATCGATAGTTTTATCGGGCGACGTGCCGTTGGGCAAGTGCACCAATATCTCTACATTGGCAGCTGTGTTATCGTCTACCTTTTTGATTTTTATCTTGCCTTTTTCGTTGGCTTTCAGTATAGAGTCGATGAGCGAGGTAGTGGTGGTAGTAAACGGAATTTCGGTGATGCAAAGCGTACTCTTGTCGAGTTGCGAAATCTTGGCACGCACCCGCACACGTCCGCCTCTTGCCCCATCGTTATAGCCACTTACATCCATAATACCCGCAGTAGGGAAATCGGGGTATAATTCAAACGATTTGCCTTTGAGGTAAGCAATGGAAGCCTCGATGAGCTCGATGAAGTTGTGAGGTAATATTTTGGTAGAAAGACCCACGGCTATCCCCTCGGTACCTTGTGCCAAGAGGAGCGGGAACTTCACCGGCAAGCTGATAGGCTCCTTTTTACGACCGTCATAGCTGGATTGCCATTCGGTTACCTTAGGGCTAAACACCACATCGAGGGCAAACTTAGAAAGGCGAGCTTCGATATAACGAGGAGCTGCCGCATCGTCGCCTGTGAGGATATTCCCCCAGTTACCTTGGGTATCGATGAGCAAGTCCTTCTGACCGATTTGCACAATAGCATCACCTATACTCGCATCGCCGTGAGGGTGATACTGCATTGTATTTCCCACGACGTTAGCCACCTTGTTGTAGCGACCATCGTCTAATTCTTTAAGCGAGTGCATAATACGGCGTTGTACGGGCTTAAAGCCATCTTCGATTGCTGGTACAGCGCGTTCGAGGATTACGTACGAAGCATAATCCAAGAACCAATCTTGGTACATACCTGTGACTTTAATGATGCTATCTCCTTGTGGAGTAGTGTTTTGAGGTGTATTGTCTTCCATCGGAACAGATTCTTTTTAAAAGGGCAAAGGTAAAAATAATTTGTCAATTAGGCAATTGGCATATTAGCTAATTAGAAAATTAGCCAATTTCTTATGGTTAGTAGGTTTCTTTTCTTGTTTTTCTGCCAAAGGCAAATAGGCTTCTACTACTGCTTTTTGGAAAGCCTTTACTTTGGGGTCGCGGATAGGGAGATCCAAAAACTCTATAAAGCGAGCGATGGGGGCGTACTTATGGGCTAAGAACGTCCCGATGGCTTCGGCGAGATAGGTGAGCGTTTCTCCTCTTTGGAGGGCTAAAAGTATATATTCAGTAGCCAAATCGCGCAAGGGTTTTCTTTCGGCTAAAAGACAAGTAGCGACCATTAGCCAACCGCTGTGATAAATAGGCAAGTTGTGTTGCAAAAGCAGACTCATCACACGGGTAGCTTCAGTGAGGGATTCCCCGTCCACTCCTTGGGCATAAGTGAGCAGGTATTTGCACAGCCAACCATCTATATAGCGTGGGTTCACACTGAGTTGATAATCAATATCCTCATCTTTCCCCTTGCTCATCGGCGATACATTGTAATAATTGGCTCCAAACTCGTTGTAATACACATAAGTGGCGTAGGTTTTATCCCAATTGTCTTCCAAAATAATCTTATTCCGTTCTACACCGTTAATTTTGGTAGGCTTCACTTCGTATTTCAGATAAAACGGACGTACCAAGCCTTGTAGATTGGTTTTTTGTGGGATTTCCAATTCAGGGAATACTCCATCGATGTCTTTCAGTCGTAAAACTTGCCCCCAGAGTACTCGTGTAGCATCGGTTACAGTTATTTGCTTGTTTACCTCAAAGTAATATTGCAAGGCAGGGGCATACTCACCAGTGAGTGAAAGGGCTAATTGCTTTTGCTCTTTGGTAATTTCTATAGGTAGCAAGCGATTGAGCCCCACGACAACCTCTTCTAACATCGGGGATTTTCCAGCTTTTTCATATTGTGCAATACGTTCTAAAAAGGTAAGCGGGTCTATATAAAACGGAGCGTGAGTAGGGGTGCTTACAAAGGACAGTGAGTTACCTTGCTTGATCTTTAGGAGCAGTCGCTTGGTTTTCTCTCGGAGGAACGGTGTAGGATTATAGAGCTTCCCACCGAAAATATCATCGGAGACTGAGGCTTTTCCCTCCCAAACATCAATGACCCAGCGCATACACTTTCGGTAGGTAGTAAATTCAAAAGGCTGGTCGCCCAACTGCTTTTGGTAGGGACTTATCTGCTGAGAGAAATTTTTGGGGATTTGCGCTTGTAACTGGTTCAAGCCCTCAAAGAAAAGATCTAAAACAAGGGGTGAGCGCTCACGAATGCAGTCGCCAATGAGGAAAAGGAGGTCTTCAGGTCTCAGGGGATAGGTGATAGGGGTTAGGGTGCGAATCGCAGAGGTAATTTTTTGGGTGGTGGTGTGGGAGGTGCGAGCCGCACAGGCAGTTTGAGAGGTGTGGGAGTTCTCGGAGTTCTCAGAATTTTCTGATGGACTTAGGGTTGCAAGAAGGTCTTGGGCTTTGCCTTTTAGGTAATCGCGGTAAGGGGCGATGACTTCGGGGAGACCTTCGTGGTTAAAGTAGGTGGTGAGGAGGTTGGCGACTTTTTCTTGGAGTTGGGCATCAGGCACAGTAAAGAGTACCGCTAATTGTTGGCGATATTCTATATTTACAGGGGGTTGCTTTTTGTAGTGCTTTTCTAAGATATTTAAACCTATAAGCTGTGATTTGGCTATTTTTGGGGTAGCAAAACACAGGGCAAAATTGTCGGCGAAGGCAGGGAAGTCAAAGTCTTTTTCGTTAGCCATCTCTTTGATAAGTTTCATTGCAAAGTTAATCACCGAAGTTTTATCGCTACTGAGCAGGGTAAAAAGGGTGTGTTGGTTAGATAAAAGCTCTTGGCGGGTAGGCTTGAGGGATTCTATAAGTCTACAACACATATCTAAAACACTTTTTCTCCAAGGATTTAAGAGTGCTTCTATGTAAAGACCAATGATATTTCGATCGGTAAAATAGCCTTTTTCATTAAGAATGCTGTATATTCGTTTCCAATTTCTGAAAGATTCTAATACATAATCTATATGATTACTTGAAAGAGGAAATAATTCAGTAGCTAAATTAGGATTTTGAAGGAAATATTCAATTATATCTTCCTCTGTTTCTTCAAAAGCCCAACCCATATTAAACATTTTGTTTAAGAAAATGAGTTCATTAAACTCAATGTAGTTGTTTTTATAGAGCGTCCAAAGCATTCTAAAAGACATCTTCAAAGGATTGTCTTTATACATCAGCTGGATACCTTCTATCATATAAGCCCCTTGCGGAGACTGCACGAAATCTAATAAAACTTCGTCTTCTAAAGAAGATAGGAAATAGTAGTAATTCCCCTTTATATAGGGTTCTATATTTTGGAAAAGTTCTATTTTTCTTACTTCCTCTAAGGTATTGCACACGCACATAATAGTGTATGAGATAATGGCTAATTCCTTATTAGAGAAATGGTATCTCTTTTCTTTTTCGAGGACTTCCCGAAAGATAAAGTTAAAATTCTTTCGCGCAAAATAACTCTTTAGCTCCTGTCTTTCTTCCTCAGAAAGCGCAAAGCAAATATTGCGAATGGCGGTAAAATCGTGTGCTTTAATGGCGGAAAGTAAGGTAAGGAGTATCATAATCTTGGTAATTGCTATAGATTAAGTTCTTTTTGATAGTCTAAGAGTTTTTTATGTAATTTTGGAAGTTCTCTTCCTTCCACTTGGCGAAGATACTCATTAATAATCATATTTGCAAATCCTTTTATAATATTTAGATTAGGGCGATCAAGCATCTCAAGGAAGTGCTTAATAGGGGCATGCCCTGTTGCCAAGACATACGCTACGTAATTTGCTAAGTAAGTTAAATCTTTTCCTTGTTCCAATGCCCAGCAGATATATTCATAAGCTAAATCACGATAGGGGCGTTTTTCTAAAAATAGGCAGGCACCTATATACAACCAACCACTATGATAGAGAGGCAATTGATATTTTAAGAGGGTTTCTATAGCCTCAATATTGTCATAAACACCGGTTAGGGCATTCCAACCTACCCGATGAGAGAAAATCGAGCAGATGATCCCATCGGGGTATTGCGGACAGAGACTCAGGGTATATTCGAAATCTTCATTGCTATGCCAAGCACCTCCTCCTGCATTGTAATATTGCTCAGGAAGTAGAGATTTTTGTCGCTCTGCAGGACTGTTATAAGGGGTGAAATCATAGACAAATACCGGCATTACTTCTCCTAAGTAAGTAGTGTATTCTTGCCAACCATAGCCTATATAATAGGGACTTACTACCGAAGGGATATCTTTGGCGGTAGTTTGGGAAAATTTAGGGAACTCTTGTTCTGGGTGTTTGATTCGGGTAATTTGTGTCCAAAGGGGCAAGGTCTCTTCTGTGGGAGAAAGGACGGAGGTAACGCCCAAAGCGTACTGAATGGCTTGAGCATAGTCTCCCTGAAGTAGCTGCGATTTTTCTTTAGCACTTTGGGGAATATCGGTTAGGAGCAGGCGGTTACAAGCGATAGTAAGGTCTTCAAAATCGGGAATAACCCCTTCTTGCTCGTAGCATAGGAGCTTCTCAACCAAGACTGCTGCTTCTGTATAAAAAGGGGCAATAGTAAGGGTAGAGAGCAGAGGTAATGTGCATTTTTTGGCGATTCTCTCAAGGGCTACATTCATTTTGTAACGCAAGAACAAAAAGAGGTTTTCATCTAAAGGCAGGTGCCTTCCTGTTTCTAAGGCTAAGAGAAATTCTTTTAGTAGGGGTAGCACATGCCCACGGTGGCTTTTGTTAAGCTGTTTGTGATAGGGCGCCAGTACTTTTTTTAAATCCTTAGGAATAAGAGTTTGTAAGCGTACCACCCCATCTATAAGTAGGTCAATGGTAGTGGCAGAGCGTTCTCGTATGCTATCACCTATTAGGAAAAGCAACTCATCCCAGTTCTTGGGCAAGGACAAGGGAAGCCTATCGGTGGAGTGAGGAAGACTTTCGGGGGTCTTTATTTCTTTATCAGTACCGTCTTTCTGCTGGAGAATTTCCCGTGCAGAGGGCTTGATAAAATCAGTGTAAGGGGTGATGAGCTCCCAGAGTTTTTCGTCATAGAAACACTCAACAAGCAAAGTAGCCAATGCTTGTTGGAAGGCTATATCGGGTTGAGTAAAGAGAGGAATAAGCTGTTCGCGGGAGTCTAATTGCTCAGGAGGGTTCTTGTGGTAGTATTTCTCCAAAATAGTAAGTCCCGCAAGCTGTGATTTGATAGTCTTTTCTGAGGGTAGGCAAAGAACAAAGCTATCTTGGAATTTTTCTATGAGCAAAAGCGGACTTTTACTGATTTTCTGAATCCATTTCATAGCAAAATTCACCAGCACATCGTTGCCTGTACTCAAAAGAGCAAAGAAGCGTTCTTGATTGTCTATCATTTCTTTTTCGGTAGGAGCAAGAAATGTAATCCAACGGCAATGCCAGTTCAGTTGGGGTTTCTTCCAAGGATTGAGCAGGCTCTCCAAGAGTTCGCCTATAAGCTGGCGGTCGAACACATAGCCTTGTTCCTGTAGCTGTACAAAGACTTCTTCCCACAGCTTGGCATCGCGATGCATACCACTTTCGTAGCGGTGTAAGCGCCTGAAAATTTTATCTTGGAACTCTTGATCGTTCAAGACTAAATGGGTATAATAGTTTATCTTGTCACTGGAGTAACTGAAGGCAATGATACTTTTATCTACAAAAAGGGGTTCATCCAAAGGAATTTCTCCAGCTTTGTAGAGTGTCCAATAAGTTTCAAAGGGGATGTTCTCTTTGCTATCTTCGCTTAGAGCGTGGTATAGTTCCAAAATAAAGCGATACTTTTCCTCTTGGAGGAGTTTCAGGAGGACATAGGAAGCTTTTGAATTTGAGAAAAGCTCTCCAGCAGTAGGACAATACATCTTCTTTATAAAGGTATTGATAGGCTGTTTCTCATATTCCTGAAGACTTCGCGTAAGGAGAAATACCGCCAAAAGATATTCATAGCGCGCCCCATCGGGGGTTACTAATATTTTATCATAACGCTTATGCTCTTTAATTCCCCACGGCGAATGCTGAAGTTGGTCTAAAAGGGCAAGGCGTTCTTCTTCTACTAAGTTACTGCAAAAGGAAAACAAGCCCTCTAAATCGCGGCTGGTGATGAGTTTCTTTAAGAGTTCAAACATAAGGATTACTTGTATTAATTTACTAATTGCGCTAACTTTTTATGGTTGCGTGGGAGTTTGTTCTGTTTCTTGACTTCCTCTAAATAGAGCTGTATTACTTCTTTGCCAAAGGCTTTTACTGCTGGGGGATTAGGGCGATCGAGGAACTCTATAAAGCGCGGTATAGGCAGATAATCCCAAGCGAGTACATTGGCAAGGTAAGTTTTCAAGTGAGTTAGGTCTTCCCCACGAGCAATCGCCTGACAAATATACTCATACGCCAAATCACGTGAGGGGCGTTTTTCAAAAAGCAAACACGCGCCTATATACAGCCAACCGCTATGGCGTACACGCAGGTCGTAGCGCAAAACAGCTTCCAAAGGCAAAGTCATATCGCGCACTTGGTCAGCCTCATTCATCGTTGCCCAGAGCGCTATGTAAGCACATAATATCGCATCGGGATAGTGTGGGTTGAGGCTTAGTTTATACTCTGCCTCTTGAGCCGAAGTGCATTCTCCTTCATTGGCATTGTAATAGTTGTAAAGAGTAGGACGGCTTTTCTTATTCTTGTATTTGTTATAATGATTGCAGTGATAGGTGAACTCTTCGCCTACTTCGCCATTGGCATAAGTTCTTTTCTCCCAACCATAACGGATATAGAAAGGCTTCACCACGCTAAGGATATTCTTTGCCTGAGTATTTTCAAATACTTTGAACTCCTCATCGGGGTGTTTTAGGCGGGTGATTTGCGTCCATAGCGGTAGAAGTGCTTCGTTTAATTGTATTTTATCAGTAAGACCTAAGTAATACTGAATAGCAGGAGCATAGTCGCCTTTGAGCTGTTGGGCTTTTTCTTTGGCTGCTGCCGAAACCTCCCAAAAGAGCAGGCGGTTGCAGGCGACAATCAGGTCGTCGAGGTCGGGGGCTTTGCCTTGGGCTTCGTATTGCAAGAGTTTATCCACCAACACTTCCGCCTCTATATAGAAAGGTTCGTGTGTAGCGGTGGAGAGGAAAGGCAAGGTGTCTTTCTCTTTGAGCTTTTGGAGTGTGCGTGCTATCTTATTAAAGAGATAAGGGAAAGTCTGCTGTGCTTGATTAGCAGCTATGTGCATCACTCTTGGTTTGTCGAGTTTATCGGCTTGTGTATATTTATGTTCTTTGTAGAGTTTTTGAATTTCTTTCCATTCCTTGTCGGTATCATATACAAGGGGTGTAGGGCTTTGGTTGCTCCAAGAGTCTAAAAATAAGTATAGTAGAGGCATCGTTCCCACAAACCACTCACGGGCGAGAAGCTGCTTGAGGTAGGGTTTTACCTGCTCAGCATAATCTGCAGGGATTTGGTCTTGCAAACGCACGAGAGCATCAAAGAAAACATCAATAGTAGCGGCTGATTTCTCGCGGATACAATCACCAATGAGGAAGAGGGTTTCATTAGGGGTTAGGGGATAGATGATAGGGGTTAGGGTGCGAGCCGCACAGGCAGAGCGAGCCGCACAGGCAGTTTGGGAGTTCTCGGACGAGGCTGACCTGTCGGACAAGTTGGACGGGGCGGATGATTCCGATGGACTTAGAGTTGCAAGGAGGTCTTGGGCTTTGCCTTTTAGATAATCGCGGTAAGGTGCGATGACTTCGGGGAGACCTTCTTGGTTGAAGTAGGTGGTGAGTAGTTCAGCTACAGCTTCTTGTAGTTTTACATCGGGTTGGGTGAAGAGGACTGCTAATTGTTCGCGGTAGCTGACATCGGTAGGAGGGTGTTTTTTGAACTCCTTTGCCAAAATCTCTACTCCTTGAAGGAGCGCTTTAGGTTGTTTCTCTACGGTAAAGGCGAGCGGGAATTGCACGCGGAAGCCCTCAAAATCAAACTGTGGCGCATTAGCAATAGAGACGATGTATTCCATAACGGTTTTCACTACACTGCCTACCCCAGTGCCTAAAACGGCAAAGAGCGTTTGTTGATGAGCTAAAAGTTCCTCTTGGGTAGGAGCAAGCCATTTGAGCAAACGACAATGCCAATCGAGGTGGGGTTTCTTCCACTGGTTGAGCAATGATTCTAAAAGCTGCCCTACAAAACTACGGGGGATTTGGTAGCCATAATGTACCAATAATTCAAATACCTCATCCCAATAGGTAGTTACTTTGGCAACACCAGAGGTACTCATTTTGCTTGAGGGGTTATCACTTTTCCACTTGGAAAGGTCGAGTACTTTGGTTTCGATACGGTAAAGCTGTAAGAGCACTTTTTCAATGGCTTCGGGGTATTGGAAGAGGAATTGGGCATCAGCAGTTACTGAGCGGCTACCCATATTAATTTCTAATAAATTCTTTACAAAACGCTCTTCTTCAAAGGGGATCCAGCCTTTTTTGTAAAAATGCCATTGGAAACCAAAGGACAATCCATCGATCTCTTTATTATATCGTTCTTTAAGTACTTTTTTGATATAGTTATCTGGCGGAAATTGTGTAAAGTAGTTTATTACAGGTTCAAAATAAAAAGAACCTAAGATGGCATAAGGGTTTTCCTGATAAGGTTCGCCTATATAATTCTTTTTGTCTATCATCACTTTAGCAATGTCGCTTTCTTCGCGCACCATAGTAATAAGGGTGTAGTTATGAGCTTGAAAAACTTTATAGTTATGGCGGTAAGTATTCTTTTTATCAATATTCTTTCGCGGGAAGTCTTTTTCCGAATAGGGGTCTAATGCTTTGATAGCAGTGATGGTGCTATAACGCTCACTATCGGTGAGCTGACTTGTAATGTTTAGAATAGCCGAAAAATTACCTTCAGCAATGGCGGTGATGAGGGGTTGATTCATTTTTATTTTTGATTTTTATTATCGGACTTATAATGATGATTAGCGAGCAAAGATATGTATTTTAGTTATGGAAACGTTTATAGAGAATACTTTCCTTTTCGCTACTACCTCTCTCGAGGATTTCTTTGCGGAAACGTGTAGCTACTGCTTTGTTGAAAAATCCTGCTTGTTTAAATACTTCCAAAGCATCTTCCTCTAAGGCTTCCGACCATTTGTAGCTGTAATAACCTGCGGCATAACCTCCACTGAAAATATGTGAGAAAGCAGGAGAAATACACATCACATCGATAGGCGGATAGAGTTGTGTTGCTTTGGTTACTGTCTGTTCAAAAGTACGAACATCTTCAAGGCGTTCTAAATGAGGATAGGTATGCCACTCCATATCTAAGAATCCAAAATTTAACTGACGCACATTCAAAATGCCTTTCATAAAATCTTCAACTGCTTTTACTTTCTTCACCCATTCTATAGGTAGAGGTTCACCCGTTTGGTAATGAGTGGCAAAAAGGCGCAAAGTTTCTTCTTCATAACACCAATTTTCCATCAGCTGACTGGGGAGTTCTACAAAGTCGCGGGCTACATTGGTACCACTGAGCGAAGGATAGGTTACCTTGGAAAGCATTCCGTGAAGGGCGTGCCCGAACTCGTGAAAGAGAGTCGTTAGCTCGTTGAAGGTAAGCAAAGAAGGGGCGGTATCTGTTGGGCGGGTGAAATTACACACTATAGAGATGTGCGGACGAGAATCATTACCCTGTTCATCTCTATACTGCTCTTTATAGGAGGTCATCCACGCTCCATTGCGCTTGCCTGCACGAGGGAAAAAATCGGTGTAGAAAAGGGCGAGATAATTGCCGTTTTCATCGGTTACTTTGTAAGTTTGTACTTCGGGGTGGTATTTTTCTACCTCATCGGTAAGAGTAAAGTGCAAGCCGTAAAGTTTGTGTGCCACAGCAAACATTCCTTCCACTGCCTTATCTAATGCCAAATAAGGTTTGAGGAGCGAATCGTCTATTTGGTAGCGCTCTTGTTTGAGTTTTTCGGCATAATAAGCAAAATCCCACTGCTGAAAATCGGTGAGACCAGAGAAGGTTTTGAGTTCTTCTAATCCCTTAATAGCCTGAGGTTTATCTTTGGCTAACTGTTCGTTGAGGAAAGCTATCACCTTTTCGGGAGTTTCCGCCATACGCTCTTCCAAAGCAAAGGTAGCATAATTAGGGTAGCCCAACAAAGAAGCACGCGTTTGTCGCAATTGGGCGATACGCAACACATTGTCTTCATTATTATAGGCACTCTCTCCTGCACAACGACTGTGATAATCGATGAAGAGTTTCTGACGCAAGTCGCGGTTATCAGCATATTTCATTACCGCAGTATATACGGGCAAATCGAGAGTTATGACCCAGCCTTGTACCTTGCGCTTTTTAGCTTCTTGTGCGAGCATTTCAAGGACAAAATCAGGTAGCCCACTGAGGGTATTTTTATCGGTAATCATCCATTGGTAATGTTGAGTCTCTGCCAATACATTTTTAGAGAATTTCAGTTTTAGGGTAGCCAACTGCTTGTCAATCTCACGCAAACGCCCCTTATCATTGAGTGATAAATTAGCGCCATTGCGGGTAAAACTTTTGTAAGTTTTCTCCAAAAGCGTTTGTTGTTCAGCTGTTAGCGAAAGCTGCTCACGCTGGTTATAGATTGCTTTCACACGCTGGAAAAGGGCTTCATTTAGGCGGATATCATTACTATATTCGGCGAGTAGGGGCGAAATGCGCTGGGCTTCTGCTTGTAGGGTATCGTTAGTCTCGGCACTGTTGAGGTTGAAGAACATAGCCGTGAGTCGATCGAGTTCTAAGCCTGTGTAAGCCAAGGCTTCTATTGTATTTTTAAAAGTAGCGGGTTCAGGATTTTGGGCAAGACTATCGATTTGGGCAAGGCTTTCGGCGATAGCTTTTTCAATAGCTGGCAGATAGTCGGTAGCAGTAAAGCGCGAAAAGGGCGCTGCGTTATAAGGGGTTTGAAACATATAATTATCTTTTAATTAATGAAAGGGCAAAGATAGTTTTTTATACACATAAAACAAAAAAAGCTGCTTGATTTCTCAAACAGCTTTTCTATTTTCTGATACCTGATACCTACTTATCTTGCATCGCAAATACTGATTTCAACAAAGGAGTAGTACGCGCTGCTATATTAGTGCGTATTTCCTTTTCTTTGTCGCCTACTTTCACGAATAAACCATTGATAGCTTGTTCTGTAACGTATTTGGTGAGATTTGCCTCAACGGGTTTCACCAATGGAATTTGGTTATACTTATCAATGATATTTTCCCAAACTTTATCAGCGCCTACTTCGCTAAGTGATGATTGGATTTTAGGAGCAAAAGCACTTTCCAAAGCGTTGTAAGTAGTGTTTTTCAAATAAGTAGTGGCGGCAGTATTATCACCCTTGAGGATGTTCATCGCATCGGTAAAGGTCATATTTTGTATAGCCGAAAGAAAGATAGGTTTCGCCTGACTCACTGCATTTTCAGCAGCTTCGTTCAGCACTTTAAGCCCTTGATCGGCTAAAGAGCCCAAGCCGATAGAACGCAAAGTTTTATCTACTTTTTGGAGTTCTTCGGGCAAAAGAATGCGCACCGCTTGGTCTTTAAAATAACCACCATCTTTGCCCAATAAGTCTACCCCACTACTCACGCCCAATTCGAGCGCTTGTTTGAGTCCGCTGGCGACGTTAAAACCACTGCCACCTTGCGAAGTGTTATTCAAAACTTGTTGCAGTTCATTACAACTATTCAACGATAGAGAGCCCATAGCTAAGAGCCCTAAAAACATTAGTTTTTTCATAGATTATTATTGTTATTTGGAGTAATTCCTCTTTCTTCGGCATAAAGCGCATAGAGAGTAGCAAACAAAAAGGGCAAAGAAAAAATAAGTCCGATGCCAAAAAGAAGAACGCCTAATACAGCAATAATTCCTCCCACTAATCCTGAGAGAAAAACTGTACCAAAATTGCGCATCACACGTTCAATACTCCCTCTTACTGCTTGTTCAACTGATTGATTCTCAAATATAATGATAGGCACCGCAAAGGTTAATAGAAGAGAAGCAAAAATATTAAAAAGGGTACTCAATATAGGAAGTCCTAAAAGATTTACCAAAAGAGAAAACAGTGAAGTAGCTACTGTAAACAATGTAGCATAGGTTAGTAAACGCGCTGTGTACGGCGAGTTGTAGTGCGTAAAGAGATTATTAACCGAGGCAGGTTCTCCTTGTTCTACTTTTTTAAAATTCTCATAGAATCCAGCTGATAATGGTGTTATAGCACAGCTGATAAAGACTCCTAACACCATTAATTTCAATTGTACAATAGGTGTTGCCATCATTTCTTGAAGATAATAAGGAGATCTCATCACCTCAAAATCACCGAAGTCTCCTCCTAAAATTATAGGAAAAAACAACATATAGAACAAAACAAACACAACAATGAGGAGTAAAACTCCTACAATAAGGCTTGCAAAGCTACTCTTATAGAGCTTGCCTGCGCGGTCTAAAACATTGGATACTGACATAATATAAAAATATTTTAATTTGTTACTTATTTGTTACTTATCGTTTGATAAATACTAAAAATGCCTGCTAACAAATACGAGTAGGTAATTGTTACTCCTATTCCAAAAGCAAAAAAACCTACCAATAAGCATACCATTCCGAAGGCGGTAACGATAAGTGCTGTAAAAGGAGCCAGCATTATTCGCTGATAGCTATGCCTCATTGCCTTGAAAAGCGACTTGCCTTCCAATACAATGATGGGAACAGTGAGTACAAACACTAAAGATATAATTGTAGAAAGTGCTAAGCCTAAAGCCGCTGTTCCTATAGTTATAGCGCCTGCTGACACTAAGGTTTTTAAGCACATTTGCAAAATCACATATCCTAAAATATCATTGGTTTCACGTACGTGATAGTAAGCAAAAAGGTTGCGGAAGGAAGGGCGGCTACCAGCTATCACCTCAGCGTAATTTTTGTAAACTCCTGCTGTGAAAGGGGTAATAATTCCATCGATTAGCAGACAGAAAAACCAAAATTTTATCAGGAAATGAGGTTGATTTACGTAAGCAGTTAATCTTTCAGGGTTTTTACTGAGTTCCACAATTCCCTCAATAGGCATTCCAAAAACGGTGGTGAGTAGCAAAGCATATATAGTGAAAACCACTACAAAGAGGAGGAGAGCTCCTAAGAGGTGTGTGCCAAAAGTAGCTTGTACTAATTTCAATGCATTGATGAATATGTTCGATAATTTCATAGCATTAGGTTAAAACGATTGCGCGAGCACAAAATTCCGACGGATGAGCTGCTCATCCATTCCCGCTGCAAAGTGTTGTTTATGATATTTTATGAGGTATATATAGCGTACGTAGTATTTTACTTTGCTGTAGAACAGTGCAGTAGGGTCGACTTCGCCCGTGATATAGATAGGTACTTGCTCGGTATCGATATCTAATTGTTCAATAGAAAAGAGGATGTAATATAGAAAATCTTCAATGGTTTCATAGCTAAAACGATTGAAGTAGTATAATTTTTTATTTCTGAAGACTACAAAGTAGAAAGAGCCTACTTCGGCATAGATATACATTACCTCCAAAGCGTGTGAGGAGTAGTGTTTTAGGAACATTTTGAGCAGTGAGGTAGCGAAATGCTGATAGTCGAACCTGCCATAGTAAGAGAGCAAAGCATTGTTTACAAAAGTGTTAGGTACGTAGGCATTTACCGTTTCGACAGAGAGAATCTTATCGATTTCCACAGTTTCGGGGGTTACATTGTTTATGTCGATGCTGTACTTAAGATAGTCCAACATCTCGTCCTTACCGCCGTATAGGGGTTGTGGTATAAGGGCAAAAAGAGGGGTGTTGTGCAAAACCCTGATGGTGGTAAAATCTTGGCGGAGGTCTTCTTCACTTTGGATTACACATTCTACTTGTTCATTTATTTCTTCCTGAGTTTTATAGCTAAAATTCACAGGAAAATTGTAGATAGATTCCACGCAGGTAAGCACAGGGTTAAACACACAAAAAGAAAGTCCATCCAAGTTGATTTGAATGGACAATTCCTTGAAATACGTTTCTAAATGTTTATTGTTTTGCGATTTTTGCGTCATAAGAAGTTGGCCAGTTACCATTTACGGTGATTTCTTTTAGTGAACCTACTTGGATATTAGGACCTCTTACATCTTCTACTGAAGTTTTTTGAATTTCTTTAGCTACTAAGCCTTCATCTAAACCTTCTAGTATATCTTTTTTAGGCACATAAACTTGGAAGACTGATGATTTTACACCGTTTTTATCGGTAATTTCACCTGTTTCCATTTTAAATTTACCTGGTTTCACACCTTTGAAAGTAGGTAAATCACCCATAGTTTTGTAACGAGTATCGTTTTTAAACAACGAATCTTTTACTGATACGTATCCTAAGGTATCAATACGCACTCCTTGACGCATCACGTCAATGTTAAAACCTTTGTCGAACTCTACCCAGCTGGTATCGCGTTGTGAAGTGATGGTAAAACGTGCATTTTCTACAAACTTAGTAAGTTCGTCGAAATTTTTAGCATAAACGCCATTAATTTTCAAATAAGCATCTTGAACATTGCGAATGTCCTTCAACTTCTTGATCACTTCGGTGTAGCGATTTTCCTTAATTTTGTTAAATTCAATAGGACCTGTGATAGATCTGTAAATTAGGAAGCAGAACACGAATCCTAATAGATAAAATGCAATTTGTAAGATTTTTTTCATCGTTTTAATATTATATTAAATAAATTTTTTTTGACTGGCATAGCGCAAAACTACAATCTTTTTTTGAAACTAAAAAATTATTTTAACTTTTTTTTATATTTTTGTGCGCTCAATACTTTTTACAATGGACGAAAAAGCCTTTCTCAACGCTCTCTTTCAGGCGTTTAAACATATTCCTACCCCTTCACAAGAAGTTGCCTTACAAATGCTCACTAAGTATCTTTTAGATACTGATGCCTCCGAAAAAGTATTTTTATTGAAAGGATTTGCAGGGACAGGAAAGACCTCTATCACGCGCTGTCTCATTGCTACACTCCCCTTGATACACCACCAAGCGGTACTTTTAGCACCAACGGGCAGGGCAGCTAAAGTGATGTCGCATTTCGCTAAAAAACAGGCATTCACTATCCATAAGTACCTTTACTACACCACAACAATGGGTACTGAAATATCCTTCAAACTGCGTGCCAATAAACACTACAACACCTTATTTATAGTAGATGAGGCATCGATGCTTGCCGATATTGACGATTTGATGCGTTTTGTCTACTCGGGCAAAAATTGCAAGTTGTTACTCATAGGCGATACAGCTCAGTTACCTCCTGTGGGTACTGAGGTGAGTCCGGCGTTGAGTGTGAGTCATTTAGAATATCAATACAACAAAGAGGTGCTCACCACAACTCTTACTGAGGTGCTGCGCCAAAAAAATAAATCGGGGATTTTGCGCAATGCTACCCGCCTGCGCAAAACGCTTTTTGGGCAAGCCAAATCACCTGATTTTCTCTTCAATCTCAAAAGTCCTGATGTTATCCGGCTCACGGGTAGCGAGGAAATTTCGGATGCTATCAATGAGAGTTATGAGCTCTACGGAAGTGAAGAAACTGCTATTATTGTGCGCTCTAACAAGCGTGCTGTAGGGTGGAATGCTTATATACGCCGCACTATTTTGGATATAGAAGATGAAATAGCGGCAGGCGACCTGCTAATGGTAGTGAAAAACAATTATTTTTGGTGTAAAAACAACCCCGAAGTGAGTTTTATTGCCAATGGAGATATTATAGAGGTACTCCATATCTACAGTTTTTACGAAGAATACGGTTTTAGATTTGCTGAAGTTTCGGTGCAACTCATTGATTACCCTAACCAACCGCCTTTTGATACAGTTATTTTGCTCAATACCCT
Source organism: Capnocytophaga genosp. AHN8471 (assembly GCF_016806945.1). Taxonomy (NCBI): domain Bacteria; kingdom Pseudomonadati; phylum Bacteroidota; class Flavobacteriia; order Flavobacteriales; family Flavobacteriaceae; genus Capnocytophaga; species Capnocytophaga genosp. AHN8471. The sequence goes on along the minus strand of NZ_JAESPJ010000005.1, from coordinate 39,302 downwards.
TTACAGCGAAGCTCCTGCCCTTACCCCCGCTGAAAGTCAACAACTTTACGAAGAAGTGCTCGCCGATTATTACGATGAACCCTCGTCGTACAAAAAGCACCAACAACTGAAAGAAAATCCGTACTTCAACGCTTTACAAGTGAAATTCTCCTACGCTATCACCTGCCATAAAAGTCAAGGTGGGCAGTGGGATGCTATCTTCATTGAAAAACCCTACTTACCTGAAGATTACGTAATTGACGAAAGTTACTACCGCTGGCTATATACAGCCCTTACCCGCGCCAAACAACAAGTATATTTGATAGGATTCCCTGAAACAGACTTTAATTAGGTAAGAGATAAGAAATTTTAAAAAATCTCTAATTTAATCACTACGCTTTAGAACCTTATAAAAAACACATATTCAATCACTTACTTAATTACTTTCCCCTACTCTACTAAAAATTATCAAAAAAATTAGTACTATGTATTGCATATTACTATTTTTTACCATAACTTTGCCCTCGAATTGATAAATCTACAGAATTATGGAAGAAATCAATACTGAAAAAATTAAAACACAAATGCGCAAAGGTATCTTAGAGATGTGTATACTCTCGGCTATCAACAAAAGTAAAGAAGCCTATGTTTCCGACCTCATAGATGCCCTCAAATCTGCCGATATGATTGTGGTAGAAGGTACGCTCTACCCACTTCTCACCCGACTGAAGAACGCTGGACTACTCGCCTACCAATGGAAAGAATCGACCTCGGGGCCTCCACGCAAATACTATGTGCTTACCGAAGGAGGCAAACGCTTTCTTGAAGAAACTGTAAAAGCGTGGCGTGAATTACAAACTATGATAAACAAACTCATTTAGATTATGGATAAAGTAAAAAACATCAGTTTGGGTGGTTTTTCTTTTACAATTGAAGAAACTGCCTACAACGCTCTCAACACCTATCTTGTTGAGGTGCATAAACATCTAAGTACCAATGCCGATAAAGACGAAATTCTATACGACATTGAACAGCGTATGGCTGAACTGCTCAAAGACCAAATGAAAGGACGTGAAGTGGTTATCAGCCAAGATATTCAATACCTAATAAGCGTTTTAGGTCGTCCTGAACAATACGTTGATGATGAGGAAAATACTGCCTCTACTCCTCAGTTTTCTAACTCTTTTAAAGGTAGAAAACTCTACAGAGATATAGATGACAAAAAATTAGGTGGTGTACTTTCGGGCATCAGTCATTATTTTAAATGGGATGTTACGCTACTGCGTATTGTTTTTGCCTTACTCATTTTTGCTAATATTTCTTTTTTTGCTTTCAGCGTTAATGGCAAAGGCATTTCGTTTACTTCTACCCTTATTGTATTGTATTTCATCTTTTGGGGTGTAGTTCCAGCAGCTGTTACAACTTCTGAAAAACTTGAAATGAAAGGTGAGGAAGTAAATCTAGATACCTTATCTAATTTCAAAACAAGCTTTCCTTCACAGAGAAGAGAGTGGACGAAAAGCCTTACTGACAAGAAAATAGCGGGAGTTTTAGGGGGACTTGCTCTTTATCTATCTATCAATAGCACTTGGTTACGCATTGCTTATGTAGCAGTAGTTTTATTTTCTTTGCCTATTTTTCATCAAATGGGTGTATTGGCAATTATCGGCTATTTTATCTTAGCGGTAGTACTTAAAAATCCTACTTTGGCTACTGAAGAGGTTCATTCTTTAAAAACTTCGGATACAGCAATAACATCTCCTCAGCGAAGTAACTTTTTCTTTATGTTACTCAAAGGTGTTTTCTATTTCATAGCTATAGTGATATGTATTCCTCTGTTTATAGCACTTATAGGTACGATTATCAGTATCTTTGGCGCAACTATTGCTGGCGGTGTTACCCTGCTTACCCTAAGTGATTACTTACCTTATCTATTGGCGCATCAATGGCAAGTTGTTGTATTGTACCTCGCTTCAGGTTTACTGTTGTTAGTGCCTATCTCATTAATAGTGTTATTAGCTCTTAAACTTTTTGCCAAAGGATTTCGTACGCCTAAAGCGTGGGTAGTGGCTAATGTGCTCTGTTTAGTGGTGGGGATAATGCTTTTACTCACCGTATTAGGAAGTGTAGGTAAAGAATTTGTAACAGCAAGTGAAGTAGAAACAAAAATACCCATCACCTCTACCGCCGATACTTTGGTTATCAGTGAAAAAGCCTCTACACCTTATGATGGATTTGTATCGCTACACGAAAGAGGGGTTGATTTGAGAAATAATATATACTTCACTGATATACAACCCACTAACGATTCACTACCCTACCTTTTAATCACTAAAAAATCTAAAGGGAGAACTGTGAGTGAGGCTACCGAGAACGCTTCTCGGTTAGAGTTTCCTATAGAGTTCAACAAGAATGTAATAGAGCTTCCTAACCATTATACACTGAAAAAAGGCAATGTGTTTAGAGATCAAGAAGTGAAAGTAAGTTTATGTGTACCTGCGGGCAAATACGTAAAAACTATTGTTAATAGGCAGTTCTATATGTTTCGAAAATGGCATCCTATTCTCGAAAAGAATGCTCTATACAAAGTTACTAAAGACTCCGTTATTCAGGTAACAAGTAACAATTAAGAATTAACGATTACAGCGGCTTGGGTGGGGCATACGCCATTGATTTTATCACCTATACCTACATAGCGCACTTCGTACTGAGGATAGGGTGTGAGCACCTCACTAATGAAAGCGCGAAACTCCTCGTCGTTCCACTCAAAATGGTGGTCGGCGTGGCGGATAGCATTCTCAGGGTCATCAAAATAATACTTGTTGAACCTACTATCGGGGGTGGTGATAATCATTTTGTAAAAAGGAATTTGCAAGCACTTATCCACTAATGCCTTTGCATCGTTGGGGGTATTGTGTTCAATCACTTCAGTAAGGAGGATATTCACCGGTTTTTGGTAAGCAAAATCGTCTAAACTGCGCAGGAACACAAGGTTATCAGTATCCATTTTGTAAGAAAGACTCTTGGCATACTCGGCTACAGCAGGATCTATATCGGTAGCAAAATAAGGGTGGTTATAACTGTAGTTTTTGCGCATAAAACGACGATAGTACTTCAGTTCACCACAACCGATATCCAAAATAGGGAAATCGAAACCAAACTCCTTCACCGCAAACTCCATACGGCTGCCGTGAGTATCGGTAAATTGGAACTCAATATTGAGCCCTTTAGCTTTGAAATAGGCCTCGAAAGCAGGTTTAATTTCATTGAGTTGGCGTTCGCTCTTCACGGCGCGCTTGATAAAGAGGTAGAACACGAAATAAGGCACATCGTCTATATTGGTGAGGATACGTGCGTATTTTTGGGCGAAAAAGTCGTCGATATAAGTATATTCGCCATACTCGTTGGTAATATGCGTAATCACGGCTATAAAGCTGAGTAAGTTGAGCGCCTCGAAGATAGTTTTCCCTTCTACTTTAAGGGCTACATTATTACCGATAAGAGGGGTGATTTGGCAATTTTTGAAATAACGTTCCATCAAAAAGTGTCCGCTACTATACCAAGAAGAATTGATATAGAGGTTCTTCACTTCAATAGTACAGGGCTGGTTGTCCACCTCGCGGCGTGTTTTTCCTAACCATTTGATTTCCTGACTAAAGTAAGTTTCTTTTTCCTGTAATTGGTCTTTAAAAAACTCATTGCAGCAATGCAAAATCACCAAAGGTGAGCAATAACTTTGAAAATCTATCTGATTGCTCTCTTCGGGTAGGTAACTATAGCGCGTATCTTGGAATACTACGTCATACTGATGCGCACTTACTGCATTACCTATGAGTTGCCCATTGCGGAGAGATTTGGCATAGATACCAAAATCGGTATTAGGGTTTTTGTTGAGAACATCCAATAAATGAGGATTGTTGGAACGTATTTGTATGATCATAAATTACTAATTCACTAATGAAATGACAAAAGTAAGAACTATTTGGTTAATTCACAAATTATTCTTATTTTTGCGCCTGAATTTTAAAAAGATACATAAAAATGGCAGACACTCAACTCACTTCCGAACAATACGAACTTTTCAAAAATATAGAAAAGCGTCTTAAACAAAAAAGACTTTTGTATATCCATTTTTTTGTAATGGTTTTAGGCTGCATATTTTTTGCAGTAGCCAATAAAGTATTAGACTATGGGGTAGACTACAATTGGTATATATGGGCAAGCCTTCTTTGGCTTTTCCTCTGGCTATGGCACGCGATGAATGTATTTGTTTTTAATCGTTTTTTGGGTAAAGAATGGCAAGAAAAACAACGTGAACATCTCGTTGCGGTTCAACAAAAGAAACTCATTAAAATAGAAGCTGCTGTAGAAAAAGAATTTGCGGCACAAAAGGAACAAGCGCAACGCGAATTAGCAGCTGAACAAACCGCACAAAGTTCTACTTCCAATTCAAATCCTACAGTGTAAATTCTATGATTACTCTTATAGCTGCCGCCGATAAGCACAATGCTTTAGGTAAAGGAAGCGAGTTGCTTTGGCATCTGCCAGAAGATTTCAAACATTTCAAACGCCTCACCACAGGGCATTGTATTATTATGGGGAGGAAAACGTTTGAGACCTTTCCTAAACCTTTGCCCAATCGTACCCATATAGTGATTACGCGCCAAAAAGACTATGCAAAAGAGGGGATTATCGCAGTAAATTCTTTAGAGGAAGCTATTGCGAAAGCGCTTGCCTTAGACCCCACTCCTTATGTGATTGGAGGGGGTGAAATCTACGCACAAGCACTGCCTATTGCCAATGTGATAGAACTCACTCGTGTAGACCATATTTTCCCCGAAGCTGATGTGTTCTTTCCTGAATTTAACACTGAAGAATGGGAGTTGGTAAGCTCTGAACCCTTTGAAAAAGACGAAAAACACGCTTATAGATTTACTTTTGAGAAATACTTAAAAAGGTAAGAAGTAAGAAGTAAGAAATAGTTATTTTATCTCACTTGGATAGACTGTAATATATGAACTCAAACTATCCCAATAATCAGGAGCACTTTCTATCACAAAAATTTCTTCTTTCCCATCTCCTGTAATATCTATTGCATTACACCCCCATATTTTAGTACGCTCAGTATCTTTTATATAATGGGGTATATTTTTATAATTACAATCGATTTTCACAAAACTGTTTATAGGAACTTGAGTCATTTTTGCCATTTCTCGCAGATATAAGTAATGTTTTTCTGTAGGGACTACCTTTCCTTTTAGAGCAATGGTTGTAGTGCTATCGACGATTATTTTTTCAGAATGGGCTACTCCATAATGTTTTATAATAAGCAAACTATCATTGATATAAATCTTTGTATCGAACTTTGGATCTCCATAATCACTACAATGAAATGAGAATAGTGGAGTTATAGAATTATCAATCTTGTTCCCTTGTTGTTTAGAGGGGCTATCTGTACACTCACATAGTACTATAATAACCAAGAATAAGAGTTTTTTCATTGTAAAGTGTTTTATTTTAGGCAAAGATAACAATTAAATTCTATCTAAAAAGTTTTATTTTTTGTGTAGGCGTTTGCAGCACATACTCAGCTATCGCTGACTTTCCTACATAAAATACTCTAAAAGTTATTGATAATCAGAGTAGTTAACTTTGCCAAAGTCTGAAACTTTAGCAAAGTGTAGTGGCGCAAATAAAAAAGCTGTCTATTTAGACAGCCTTTTTTATATTATAAAGGTTTTTGTTTTGAACTTCTGAAGTATTGAATTATTACAACTTTCTGTTCCTCAATAACATCATAGTAAACAACAAATCTTTTATCTAAAAAATACTTCTTATATAATTTTAATGTGCTACTATATTTAGCCAAAAAATAAGGTGTTTCAGAGAGTTCTATTTCCAAAGCTTCCACTGCTCGAATTATTTTAAGAGAGTATTCAAAAGAACCATTATGTTCTTCCCAATAGTCAAGGGTATTATAAAAATCTTGCTTAGCCTCTAAATTCCATCTTACTTCCATATCTCTCTCTCAATTCTTTATGGAGTTCTTCACTGCTTACAGTCATTCCAAGCCTTGATTGCTCTCTTGCTTTTTCTATTTTCTGTAATTCTTCAGCTGATAATTCATAGTAAAAATCATCCTCCTCATCAATAGGGGCTACTTCTACGTTATATTTTTTAAAAAATGTTTCAAAAGCAGGCAAGTCTGTTTCAGGGAATTTTATATTATAATTGAGCATTTTCACTCCCTCTTCATTGTAATTAGTGGTTGTTCTCATACATCTCATATTTTTTGCAAAGGTATGAATAATTTACTAATTTACAACTTTCTTACTAGGGCGTTTGCAAAACGCCCCTACAATATACCTAAAAACTAAGCGTTACGCCTGCTAAGTAATTGGCTTCGGCAGCGGGAATATACACCATTCCATAGCCGTTATCGCCGTAAGGAGTGTATTTGGTATTGAAAATATTATTACCCATTACCGAAAACAATACCGATTTGAAAGTGCTTTTAGGCTTCCACTCGTATTGCAAACTGAGGTTATTCACGAAATAAGCATCGAGTTTGGCTTCCTCACGCTCGGTGTTATCTACATATTGTGCACCCACATATTTAGAAATCAACCCTATTTGAAAACCCTCAATAGGTATAAAAGTAATCGTATTACCGAGCACTACATCAGGAGAATACGAAATGCGAGTATCACCCCAACTAATAGTGCGAGTGGCTACCTCAGCATCCTGACTCTTATAATCTTTGTTTATATTTTTGCTAAAAGCTACGTTAGGTGACCACAACCAACGCTCTGAGAGTTGCACCATCGCATCGGCTTCAATTCCTGCACGATAGCTCTTACCCACATTCTCACGGATAGGATAACCGGTGCTATTGAGCTTACCTGAAAGCACTAATTGGTCTTCATAGCCCATATAATACCCATTGAGATTCAAACGTACTTTTGGGGTGGTGAGTCGCCAACCGAGTTCGATATCGTTGAGTTTCTCTGCGATAGGTTTTTTAGCATTGGGGTCGTCCTGTAAGGCTTCGTAATAACTCTTGTAATCGGAGCGGTTAGGCTCTTTGGTAGCACGAGCATAAGAGAGGTAAAGGTCGTTGTGCTCATTCAAAAAGAAGGTAAGACCCGCTTTAGGGTTGAAACTGTTAAGGCTTTCGTCTATTTTGTATTTATTCGCTTTATACCCTACGTAACGGAATTGTACATCGGCAAACAGGCTCCATTTAGGGGCAAATTGCCAAGTGAGTTTGCTATAACCTGCCGCTTCTTCTTTGGTGTTGAGTCCTTCGTAACTATAACGATTGCCATACACAAAAGACGCTTTTTCTGCCCATAGCAAATCTTTGTAATGCGAGCCTTCATAGCGATTGAGCAATCCTCCAAAGAGCAGTTGTACATCGTTTTTCTGATAGTTCGCCGAAAAAGTAGTACCCCAGAAATCGTTGTTCAATCCTTGTTGGTGAATGATGTATGCTTCTTGTTCCTTGCCAGCCCCGTCGAGTACTTTGGGCAATCCTACCTTAGAATATTTTTTCTTCTCATAGTTTTCCCAATAACCTTTGCCTTTGGTGTAGTGAAAGGAGAGTTGCGTATGCCACGCAGTATTCCACTGTTGCGTCCAGTGCAGTTGGGCGTGGTCTTGCTGATAGTTATCAGTTTCGTTGTCGTAGAAACGTTTGTTACCAGCGGCATCTTTGTATTCACCCGCAGGATTGTAACGGCGATTGCTATTCAAAGTTTCTTTATCCACTCCTAAATAAGTGAGATATACACTTTGTTTGCCACCAAACACCAATCCTTTGATGAGAGTACCTCCGTGACTATAAGCACCTTGCAAGAAGTAAGATTTAAGGTCGGAGGAAGCACGGTCGCGATATCCATCACTCTTGATTACCGAAAAGCGTCCGCTGAGTTCAAAACGGTCGTTGAGTTTTCCGGTGGAAAGTTTAAGGCTGTGTTTATGAGTATTATAACTGCCGTAGAAGTTAGCGAGTTCTCCTGATGCCTGCTCTTGTACAGCATCGGTGAGGACGTTGAGGCTTGCGCCAAAAGCTCCTGCTCCATTAGAAGAGGTTCCTACCCCGCGTTGCAACTGTATACTTTCGGCAGAAGAAGCAAAGTCGGAGAGATTGTACCAAAATACCCCTTGTGATTCGGAGTCATTGAGCGGTACACCGTTGATAGTAACATTAGTACGGTACAAATCGCTCCCGCGTACAAACATATTGCTACTACCAAAGCCCGAACCATCTTCGGAATAGCTCACCACATTAGGTAACTGACCTAACAACAAAGGCAACTGCTGACCGAAATTTTTGGTCTTAATTTCCTCTTTAGAGAGGTTAGAAAAGGTTACGGGAAGTTTTTTGGTAGCCCTCACGGACGATACTAATACTTCGTCTAACTGAATGGGCTTAGGTGAAGGGACGATAGAGTCAGGCTCTATTGTCTGTTGTGCCATTGCCGATGTAGTAAGGCAAATAGCAGTGTACAAAAGTACATTTTTCATTGTAAAATAAATATTTACAAATAAAAGAGGCTATTATTTGGTGTGTTAATAAAATAAAAAAGCCTGTTTATGCTACCCAAAAGCAAAAACAAGCTCCAATTGCTTAGTTTCATTCCTTCAACGGGATTATCCGTTCAAGTTCAATGGGTATAATCTCAGCCTATTACAGCACCCCTTATGAGACGGCGCAAAAGTACAAAATAATTACGAAATACGAATGATGAATGACGAAAAAAATTGCCAAAGATGTGAGCCATACGGGCTGTTTACATCTTTGGCAAAGTATTATTAGCTTGTTAGCTATTCGTTAATTAGGCTTGTCCGGTTATGCCAAACAGAGGGATGGCGTGACGGTCGTCGCTGTTAGAGATTGCTCCATTAGCTTGTTCAAACTTTTGGATATTATCATCTAAAGCAAATAGCAATCGTTTGGCGTGCTCAGGGGTAAGGATAATGCGACTGCGCACTTTCCCTTTAGGCATCCCTGGCATTACGCTCACAAAATCTACTACAAACTCGGTAGATGAGTGGTTGATAATCGCCAAATTAGAGTACACTCCTTTAGCAATTTTATCGTCGAGCTCGATGCTCAATTGTCCTTCTTTTTCTTCTACTTCGTCCATTGTTTATCGTGATTTTTTCTTTTCGACTACAGATTGTTCCATATCCGCTTTAGATCCGACGATGATTTTCTCGTATTCTTTAAGTCCGGTACCAGCAGGGATACGGTGACCAACGATTACGTTTTCTTTCAAGCCATCGAGGGTATCTATTTTACCACTTACTGCTGCTTCGTTCAACACTTTAGTAGTTTCTTGGAAAGAAGCTGCTGAGATGAACGATTTGGTTTGCAATGAAGCGCGTGTAATACCTTGTAACACTGGCATAGCGGTAGCAGGGATGATATCGCGAGCGATAACCAAATTCTTATCGGAGCGTTTAAGGAGTGAGTTTTCATCGCGCAATTCGCGGAGGCTCACTATTTGTCCTGCTTGTAAGTTTTCGGAATCTCCGGCGTCTTCTACTACTTTCTTACCAAACAAGCGGTCGTTTTCCTCGATAAAGTCGTCTTTGTGAACCAACTGACCTTCGAGGTAGAGGGTATCCCCTGGGTCTTGAATTTCGACTTTACGCATCATTTGGCGAACGATAACCTCAAAGTGTTTATCGTTAATTTTCACCCCTTGCAAGCGATATACCTCTTGTACTTCGTTTACTAAGTACTGTTGTACTGCTGAAGGTCCTTTGATACGCAAGATATCATCAGGAGTTACAGAACCATCGGAGAGTGGTTTGCCTGCACGTACAAAGTCGTTTTCTTGTACCAAGATTTGGCTTGAAAGTTTTACTAAGTACTTGCGTTCCTCACCTGAACGAGAAGTAACGATAACCTCTTTATTACCACGTTTGATTTTACCGAATGATACTACCCCGTCGATTTCGGATACGATAGCAGGGTTTGATGGGTTACGTGCTTCGAAGAGCTCGGTAACACGAGGAAGACCTCCTGTGATATCCCCAGCTTTGGCAGAGCTACGCGGTATTTTCACGAGTACTTTACCTTCTTCAATTTTGCTATTGTTATCCACCATAATGTGAGCTCCCACAGGCAAGTTATAAGAACGTAGTGTTTCGCCGTTTTTATCGACGATAAGCAAGGTAGGAATCAGTTTTTTATTACGTGATTCAACAATCACTTTTTCTTGGAAGCCTGTTTGCTCGTCGATTTCTACTTGGTAAGTAACCCCTTGTTCTATATCTTCGTAAGCGATTTTACCAGAATATTCGGAGATGATTACGGCGTTGTACGGATCCCATTGGAAGAGCAAAGTGCCTTTTTTCACTTCTTCTTTGTCTTTTACAAAGATGTGAGCTCCATAAGGGATATCGTGTGTTTGAAGCACCATTTTAGTAGTGGGGTCAAGAACGCGGAGTTCAGAAGAACGAACCACCACATCTACAGGGTTTTGTTCATTATCTTTACCGCTTACCACACGCAAATCTTCTACTTCGATGATACCATCGAAACGCGCTTCGGTTTTGTTTTCTTCGGATACGTTACCGGCAACCCCCCCCGCGTGGAAAGTACGCAAGGTAAGCTGAGTACCAGGCTCACCGATAGATTGGGCAGCAACTACCCCTACGGCTTCCCCTTTCTGTACCATACGACCGGTAGAAAGGTTTCGACCGTAACATTTTGCACAAATACCGTGTTTAGCTTCACAGGTAAGTGCAGAGCGCACTTCTATCATATCGATAGGAGCGGCTTCTATTTTATCTACTATTTTTTCAGTAATTTCTTCACCAGCACCCACAATGAGTTCTTCGGTGAGAGGGTTGTAGACATCGTGGAGCGACACACGTCCTAAAACGCGCTCGCCAAGAGTTTCTACTACTTCCTCGTTCTTTTTGAGGGCACGTACTTCTACCCCGCGCAAGGTACCACAATCTTCGGTGTTGATGATTACGTCTTGAGATACATCGACCAAACGACGAGTTAAGTAACCTGCGTCAGCAGTTTTCAAAGCAGTATCGGCAAGACCTTTACGAGCCCCGTGGGTAGAGATGAAGTACTCGAGGATTGACAAACCTTCTTTAAAGTTTGACAAGATAGGGTTCTCGATGATTTCGCCCCCTCCAACGCTTGATTTTTTAGGTTTAGCCATCAAACCACGCATACCGGTAAGCTGACGAATCTGTTCTTTAGAACCACGCGCTCCGGAGTCAAGCATCATATACACAGAGTTGAATCCTTGTTGATCGGTACTGATGCGTTTCATCGCCAATTCGGTGAGTTGCGCATTAGTAGATGTCCACACGTCAATCACTTGGTTATAACGTTCGTTATTGGTGATGAGCCCCATATTATAGTTCATCATAATACCATCAACGAGACCGTTAGCTTCAGCAATCATATCGGCTTTTTCTTGTGGGATGATGATATCCCCTAAACTGAATGACAATCCACCTTTGAAGGCAAAACGGTACCCCATATTCTTGATTTTATCCAAGAAGTCACCTGTTACAGGGATGCTGGTTGCTTTGAGGATACGACCGATGATGTCGCGGAGAGATTTTTTAGTAAGTACTTCGTTTACATAGCCCACTTCTAAAGGCACGAGCTCGTTGAAGAGCACACGCCCAGTAGTAGTTTCTACTACGGGGTAATACACATTGCCATTTTCGTCGAGGTCGCGTACTTTCACTTTGATGAAAGCGTTGAGGCTCAATTTGCCTTCGTTGTAAGCGATATTTACCTCTTCGGCAGAATAGAAAGTGAGACCTTCGCCTTTGACAGGATACTCAGGGGTAGATTTACGACCTTTGGTGATGTAGTAAAGCCCCAAGACCATATCTTGTGAAGGTACCGTAATAGGTGAACCATTGGCAGGGTTGAGGATATTGTGAGAAGCCAACATCAAGAGTTGAGCTTCGAGGATAGCCTCAGGGCCAAGAGGCAAGTGCACCGCCATCTGGTCACCGTCGAAGTCGGCATTGAACGCTGTACACACCAATGGGTGCAACTGGATAGCTTTCCCCTCGATAAGTTTAGGCTGGAATGCCTGAATACCCAAACGGTGCAATGTAGGGGCACGGTTGAGGAGGACAGGGTGACCTTTGATCACGTTCTCCAAGATGTCCCATACTACAGGTTCTTTTTTGTCGATGATTTTTTTAGCTGATTTCACCGTTTTTACGATACCGCGCTCGATGAGCTTACGGATTACAAACGGTTTATAGAGTTCGGCTGCCATATTCTTTGGCAAACCGCATTCATACATTTTGAGTTCAGGACCTACCACAATAACGGAACGCGCAGAGTAGTCCACACGTTTACCGAGGAGGTTCTGACGGAAACGCCCTTGTTTACCTTTCAATGAATCGGAAAGGGATTTGAGCGGACGATTAGATTCGGTTTTAACTGCTGATGATTTACGAGTGTTATCGAAGAGTGAATCAACAGACTCTTGCAACATACGTTTTTCGTTGCGCAAAATCACATCAGGTGCTTTGATTTCCATCAAGCGTTTGAGGCGGTTGTTGCGGATGATTACACGGCGGTATAAGTCGTTGAGGTCGGAAGTTGCAAAACGACCTCCATCTAGCGGTACCAATGGGCGCAATTCAGGTGGGATTACAGGAATCACCTTCATTATCATCCATTCAGGTTTGTTTTCGCGGTTTTTTTGAGATTCGCGGAACGCTTCTACCACTTGTAAGCGTTTGAGCGCTTCGGTTTTGCGTTGTTTAGAACTTTCGTTGTTAGCTTTGTGGCGCAAGTCGTAAGAAAGTGCGTCTAAATCCAAACGTTCGAGGAGTTCGAGGAGACACTCGGCGCCCATTTTAGCGATAAACTTATTAGGATCGGTATCTTCTAAGTATTGGTTATCAGCGGGAAGACTCTCGGTAATAGCGAGGTATTCTTCTTCTGAAAGGAAGTCTAAATATTGTAAATCTTCACCTTCTGGGCCTTTGGCAATCCCAGGTTGGATAACTACATAGCGCTCGTAGTAGATAATCATATCCAACTTTTTGGAAGGGAGCCCTAACAAATAGCCGATTTTGTTAGGTAGTGAGCGGAAATACCAAATGTGAGCGATAGGCACTACGAGGTTGATATGACCCACTCTTTCGCGGCGTACTTTTTTTTCGGTAACTTCGACGCCACAACGGTCGCAAACGATACCTTTATAGCGAATGCGTTTGTATTTACCACAAGCACATTCATAGTCCTTTACGGGACCGAAAATACGCTCACAAAACAACCCATCGCGTTCAGGTTTGTGAGTACGGTAGTTGATAGTTTCGGGTTTAGTAACCTCGCCGCGTGAAACGGCTAAAATAGATTCGGGGGAGGCTAAACCGATCGAAATTTTATCAAATTTAGGAACAGCTGTTGTTTTTTCTCTTGCCATATTGTTATGGTGAATATAATAAGTTTATGTGGCCTCATTGGGGAGTCCCCACGAAGCCTATTTACAAAATATCGTGCAAAAGTACTACTATTTTTTGAAATGGCAATAGTTTTTTGGAAATATTTTTTTAAAAAGTTTTTAAGTAGTTGAGGGTTGGGAAATTAGCAAATTAGAGAATTAGGGAATTAGCAAATTAGGGAATTACTGTAAGGCAAGAGGAATTCTCAGAATTATCGCAGTTATCAAAGTAAAGGTAATTGATCTACTCATTAGCGAATTGTTTCATTGTGTACAATATCAATTCGGTAGTGCTTTTTTCGGTGACTACCCAAATAGACTTATCGTAATCTACATCTATAGCGATGGGAGAAATAGACTCTACGGGAAAATCTTTTAGCAAGTTGCCTTTTTCGTCGTATAGGTAAGCTTTTTGAGTATTCTGTTCGGTTACTGATACGTAGTTCATTCCGCGAATGCGAAACAATTTAGGACGGCTGTATTTTCCTTCGGGGAGTTCGATACGCTGATTACCTATAGTGAGTATATTTCCTGAAAGTGAGGTAAGTACATAGCGGTTGCCGCCCCAATAAAAAGGTTCGGTAAGCGATAGGTTTTTGCGGGTCATTCCACCTTTTTCGTCTATAGAGATAAGCGTACCATCACTATTAGTGAACATAAAGAGGTCACCTAACACCAAAGGCGGATTGTTAGAAAAACTATAGGTGCCTTTCACTGTAATACGCTGCTCGCCATTGCGGTGCAAAATGTTGAAAGTGCCATTGTTAGATGAGTAAATGAGATAGTCTTTTCCATTGAACCGATAGTGTTTAGGGGTAAACAAAGGTTTTCCATTAGCGCGCTGGTTAAAGCCTTTCACTTCTTGACCTTTCTTATCTAAAAGGTGAAGAGTATTACCTTCGGCAAATAGGAATCGATATTCACGATTACTTTCGTAATCAAAGACTTCTAAGGGGGTGATAGGATTTTTATACTGCAAAGGGAAAGGGGCTACCTCCTTGCCATTGCGATCGACGACCCAAATAGATTTTTCGGTAGTGAAAGCCATTTGCAGGAAGCCATTTTTAAATAAATCTACTTGATAAATAGGGCTTTGTATTTTTCCGTCTAAGCGTTTTTTCCACAATAGTGATCCGTTATTACCTATGAGATAAAGGTAGTTATTCTCATCTTGCACAGCGATTTCCAATCGCTTGGTGCGGTGATTTAAGAGAATGACGGGCTCGCTTGCCATAACATCGTCTAAGGCAAAGCGGAAACGCTCGCGCATCTCATCAGAAAGGGTGCTTTCAGTTTGTTTTTCACTTACAAAATTCAGCACGTAATAGTCGTTTTGAGGTGTTTGTTGGAAGAGAGCCCAACGGTAATTTTCGGCTATTGCAGGAAAACGACTGCTAAAAGAAGGGTTGTCGTAAAGATTGGCAATGCGGGAGAAAGTAACATTTGAAGCGCTGTTTTCCTCTAATAAACCAAAGGCTTTATTCGCTGATAACACATTCCCTCGCTGCATATCGTTCACTACAGAGATAAGTAGTTCTTTGGTTTTGGTGAGTACCAATTGCTTTTGATAGACACCTGCATAACGCGGAATGAAATCTTTTACAAATGAAGTGAAGAAACCGACGGGCAGGTCGGGGTTGAGTTCGTACATCGGGAAGTTGTATTGGAAATCCTCGGAGAGCACGGGTAGTTGTTGGAGGGTTTCATCTACATCAAATGAGGAAACTACTGCAAATTGACCTTCGGTTACGCGCCCAAAAGCAACCCCATTGATAGAAGTTCTAAAGGGACTTTCTTGTGCTATACTGTCGTTTTGTGTTAGTTTTTCGGCATCGTCAAAAGTGTAAGCACTGATGCTGAGCACACGGGCAGGCATTAGGCTTAGCGCATTGTTTTGGTAGGGGACAGTGTGGAGCATCACATCGGTATTTGCCTCTTTATCAATAGTAGTTACCCCGTTGAGACGCACATTATTTTCTTCTAAAAAGAGATCAAAAGCTACCCAATTTTTGCAATTAGCAAGTAGTTTTTCACCAAAGAAAGGTTCGAAATAATCATTGGCGGCGTTTTTTTGCAAAAATAGGTTTGCTACACATTCAGTACCGCTAATTTGTTGTAGTTTTTCTAAATCCTGTTGAGCATCGCTCTTGTTTTGTTTGTTTAAAGAGGTGTACTCAGAAAGTTTTTCGCCATCGCTGATAAGCAAGTAATCACCATAAATTGTATAGAACCACTCTTTGCCAAACAAGGCTTGTTTTTGCACTTGTGCAGAGGCGTTTTTCCAAATAGCTGATTTCTCGTTATTTTCTTTTTTACAAATAAAAAAGCAATTGCCTTCAGTAGAAAATGCTACCCATATATCATCATTTACGGGTAAAGTTCCTAAGAGTTTTACTTCGTGCAAGCGCAATGTACGAGGGTTATGAGTTTTCCAAAAGCTATTGTTCGTAAGGGCACTCAGGAAGTTGTCGCGGTTGTTGATATGGTAGATGAGCTCAGTATTTTCGGGAAAAGTAAAAGGGGTGAGGGTTGCTTTTTTTTCTTTAGAAGTACAAGCAACCAAAAAGAGCAAGGTTATTATGTAGAAACAATACTTCACTACTTAAAATTATTGATGATGAAAGTGCAAAGATATGTAATAATTGGCAAATTAGCAAATTAGAAAATTAGCGAATTACGGATGATGAAAATACTCATAGACTTTTTTTCCTCTAAAACCTACGACTTTTGTGAGTTCTTCTAATGTAGCCTCACGGATGCGTTTTACGGATTTGAAGTGTTGGAGGAGCGTTTCTTTGGTTTTATCGCCTATCCCCCCTACCCCATCGAGTTCGGATACGATAGCTGATTTGCTGCGTTTTTGGCGGTGGAACGTAATACCAAAACGGTGTGCTTCGTCACGCAATTGCTGAATTACACGCAGAGTTTCGGAACGCTTATCTAAATACAAAGGGACACTATCTTCAGGAAAATAAATTTCCTCTAAACGTTTGGCAATGCCTATAATGGCTATCTTACCGCGCAATTCTAACTGTTCTAAGGCTTTTAGAGCTGATGAGAGTTGCCCTTTACCTCCATCAATGATTATAAGTTGAGGCAGCGGTTGCTGTTCGTCTAACAAACGGCGGTAACGGCGGTAGACAGCTTCTTCCATAGAAGCAAAATCGTTAGGCCCTTCAACGGTTTTTACATTGAAATGGCGATAGTCCTTTTTACTTGGTTTGGCATTTTTAAAGACTACACAAGCTGATACAGGGTTCGTGCCCTGAATATTAGAGTTATCGAAACACTCTATATGCACAGGAGGGACTGAGAGGTGCAAATCGCGTTGCATCTGGGTAAGGATGCGGTTTGTATGGCGTTCAGGGTCTAGTATTTTTTCTTGTTTGAACCTATCTTGACGGAAGTGTTTGGCATTGCGCAAAGAGAGTTCCAAAAGTTGTTTTTTCTCACCTGCTTTAGGGATGGTGGCTTGCAATCCGTCAGAAAGGGTTACATCAAAAGGTACGATAATTTCCTTAGATACAGAGAAGAAACGTTCGCGAATATCAATAATAGCATATTCTAAAAGCTCTCTATCAGTCTCGTCCAATTTCTTTTTAATCTCCAAAGTATGAGCGCGCACAATCGCTCCATAAGCCACTTGCAAGAAATTTACATACCCATATTCTTCATCGGAAACGATAGAGAATACATCGACATTGGTAATTTTACTACTCACAATGGTAGATTTAGCTTGGTAGTTTTCTAAACTTTGTATTTTCTGTTTGATGAGATGCGCTTCTTCAAAACGCATTTCGGCAGCTAATGTCATCATTTCTTCTTTGAAGTGCTTAAGCGCGTCTTTGAAATTTCCTTTGAGAATTTCGACTATTTGCTGGATATTATTATTATAATCTTGTTCGCTTTGGTATCCTTCACAAGGTCCTTTGCAATTTTTTAGATGGTATTCCAAACACACTTTAAACTTGTGATTAGCTATGTTTTGGGGTGACAAATCGTAGTTGCAATTGCGCAAGGGAAAGAGTTCTTTTATCAAATCTAAAAGTGTATGCACCGTTTTCATACTGGTATAGGGGCCGAAATACAAGGATCCGTCTTTCACTACTCGCCGTGTGGAGAAGACACGAGGAAAGCGTTCTTTTTTCACGCATATCCACGGATAGCTTTTATCGTCCTTCAAAAGAATGTTGTAGCGAGGTTGGTATTTTTTAATAAGGTTGTTTTCGAGTAGTAAAGCATCGCTTTCGGTAGCTACCACGATGTGCTCAATACGTACGATTTTGCGTACCAAAATGCGTGTTTTAGCATTATCGTGTTCTTTTTGGAAATAAGAGGAGACGCGTTTTTTGAGATTGACAGCTTTGCCTACATAGATAAGGGTATCGGAGGCGTCATAGAACTGGTAGACGCCAGGGTTATTAGGCAAGGTTTGTAATTGAATATCTATGGACATAAGGGTTAGAGATAGAAAAGAGGCTACCGAAAGTGGCAGCCTCTTTTTTTGGTTTTATAAAGATAAAAACGTTCCTAAAACTATTTTACCAAGTTGATTTCAACGCGGCGGTTAAGTTCTCTACCTTTCTTAGTTTTGTTAGAAGCGATAGGTTTTTCAGGACCAAAACCTTTAGCAGTAAGACGAGCAGGGTTTATACCTTTATCAATTAAGTAAGCTTTAACTGAATAAGCTCTATCTTCAGAAAGTTTTTGGTTTTTAGCTTTGTTACCACTTGTATCAGTATAACCTTCTATTGAGAATTTAGCGTTTTTGTATTCGTTCAATACTTCAACGATATTGTTCAATACAGTAGCTGATTCAGGACGGATAGTAGCTTTGTTTACATCGAACAAGATAGTTTTTGCGAAGTCGTTCAATTTCTTTTGAACTTCTTGAGTTACTTCAGGGCAACCGTTGTTAGAAGCAGGACCTGGTTTATCAACGCATTCATCGTCTTTATCAAGTACACCGTCACCATCGGTATCAGGCCAAGGGCAACCATTGTTTTCTTTAGGACCAGCTACGTCTTTACATTGGTCTACGTTATCAGCAACACCGTCACCATCGGTATCAGGGCAACCGTTGAATTCTTTAAGACCAGCTTCGTCTGGGCAAGCGTCATCTTTATCAGCGATACCGTCACCATCTCTATCAGGGCAACCTTTTAATTCAGGGAGACCAGCTTCGTCTGGACAAGCGTCGTCTTTATCAGCAATACCATCGTTATCGCGGTCAGGACAACCGTTCAATTCTTTTTTACCTGGTTCGTCTGGACAAAGGTCATCTTTATCGGCTACGCCATCTTTATCGCGGTCTTTTTTACCGAATTTAATGGTAATACCAGCAGCGTGTTGGAAGTAGTCTTCTTGAGAATCAGATTTGAAAGTTGGGTTGTAGGCAGTTTGCAAGTTGATACCGATATTTTCGGTAAACCAGAAGTTTACACCACCGCCGCCTAAAGCGCGGAATTTACCTTCGTTATCGATAGCGGCATATCCACCACCTACTTGTAAGAATGGGTCAAACCATCTTGCGGCTTTCCAAAGAGAGTTCAAGTGGTATTTCACAGCTAAATTGGCAGCCCAAAAAGACAAATCTACTTTATTGTCAAGATCTTTGCTATAACCGAAACCTTTTTCGATTTTGTTCAATGATCCAGATAATTCAGCAGAGAAACCGGCACCAATGTATCTACCTACAGAAAGACGAGAAACAGCGGGAAGGATGTTGATATCACTTGGTCCACCCCAGTCTTTCATCAAGTCCCCAAAAGCATCTGGAGTACGTATATCAACTGTATTTACTCCAAATCCTATCTGCCAAGGACTGTTTTCATCTTGCGCTTGAACTCCTACTGAAAAAGCAGCAGCCAAAGCAAATAAAGTTAATTTGATTTTCTTCATACTTAAAAATGAATTTTGATTACTATTTAAATTTGGGGGCAAATATAAGTATTATTTTAATATCTATAAATTTTTAAGGTTATTTTTTTTTGTTAAAATTGATAAGAACTAAAAAAAAGACTTAAAAACAGAGTGTTTAAAACAGTATTATATCTTGCCTCGTTTGTTGTTATTTACTTGATTACGAATTAATTAAAAATGTTTTACAACCATTTTACCAAGGCAAAATCTTGGCGGTGTGGCAATAAATTATTTTTAGGGAAAATACGTATTGCTAAGTGTAAAGCACCAGGATATTCGGAAGCTATCTCTAATTGATAGGTAGCTTTATTACCTTCTTGAGCTACTACAGAGAACTCACTAGTAGAGAGGACTTTAAACTTATCATCTTTTTGTTGAGCGACGACGAGTTCTACACCTACATCTTCAGGGCGCAATTCGCCTAATTCTAAAGTAATTTCGCCTTTATAGTTTTTTCCTATAGAGATAAGTTGTTCGTTTCGATTAGGGACTTTGAAATTGACTACCTTTATATTATCCCATTCTTGGGTTACTTTTCGTTTCCAATTAGAGAGCTCGATAGCAGTTACAAACTGATTGTCTTTCAGTTTATTTACGCGTTCGGTCATAGGGTAATAGTATTGGTTTTCGTAATCGGTGAGCATACGCGTAGTGGTGAAATTCACAGCGACTTTGGCGATTGTATTTTTGATAAGGGCGCACCAGCGAGATGAAACACCATCTTTATTCTTATCGTAGAATATAGGTGCAATTTCGTCTTCGATGATATTATAAATGGTTTCAGCGTCCATTTCGTCCTGATATTGTTGGTTTTCGTAGGAACGTTCCATTGGCAGTGCCCAACCGGCATCTTCGCGGTAGCCTTCTACCCACCAACCATCGAGTACGCTGAAGTGCATAGTACCATTCATTGCTGCCTTTTCACCACTGGTTCCTGAAGCTTCGAGCGGACGTGTAGGGGTGTTCATCCATACGTCGACTCCTTGTACCATGTGGCGTGCAAGTTCCATATCGTAGTTAGGAATGAACAATATTTTACCTAAGAATTGTGGTAATTTAGAGATTTCGACAATATTTTTAATCAAATCTTGCCCCGCTTTATCGGCAGGGTGAGCTTTACCAGCGAATATGAATTGTACAGGGCGTTCAGGATTATTTACGATTTTATCTAAACGTTCTATATTGGTAAAGAGCAAGTGTGCGCGTTTGTAGGTCGCAAAGCGGCGTGCAAAACCAATGGTAAGGATGTCCTCACGCAAGTTTTCTTTGATTTCGACTAATTGGCGAGGAGAGAAATAGGGAGTATTTTTCTCTAAGCGCAATTTTTGTTCGACGCGGCGCAAGAGTTTAGAGCGGAGGGCTGTTTTGATTTCCCACACGCGTTGATCGGATACTTTGTAGATACCTTCAAAGCTCTTAGGGTCGTAGTGGTGAGTTTTGTAGTCTTTACCAAAGACTTCGTTTTCCACTTCTTTCCAGAGACCGGCTGTCCAGGTAGGTTGGTGTACTCCGTTGGTCACATAGCTAATATGCGATTCTTCAGGCATATAGCCAGGCCACAAATCTTTGAGGATTTCTTTGCTCACCTCACCGTGTAGCCAGCTCACTCCATTGACTTCCTGAGAGAGGTTGGCGGCGAGGTTACTCATTGAGAATTTCTCGTGAGGGTCGCTCAGGTTGATTTTACCGAGAGCGAGGATTTGTTCCCAATTCACGTGCAATTTATCGGTATAATTACCGAGATAAGCGAGCAATAAACCTTCTTCAAAAGCATCGTGACCTGCAGGTACAGGAGTGTGCGTAGTGAAGAGAGAAGAAGCGCGTACCACCTCCATTGCCTCAGAGAAAGTAAGGTTGTTGTGTTCGATAAATTCGCTAAGACGTTCTAAACCGATGAAAGCAGCGTGTCCTTCGTTGCAGTGGTAAATATCACTATCGATACCTAATTTTCGCAACATTTTGATACCGCCTAAGCCTAAGAGCATTTCCTGTTTGAGTCGGTTTTCCCAGTCGCCACCGTACAAGTGGTGTGTGATAGAACGGTCGTCTTCTCGGTTATTTTCGAAATCGGTATCGAGGAGATAGAGTTCTATACGACCTACATCAACGCGCCATACGCGGGCATAGAGGGTACGCCCAGGGAGCTCGATAGAGATCACTATCCACTTACCTGTTTCGGGGTCGAATACAGGAGTTACAGGGATTTTAGAGAAATCTTGAGCCTCGTAGTCGGCTTCTTGGTTACCTGCTGAGGAGAGTTTTTGGGTGAAATAGCCATAGCGGTATAGCAATCCAACCCCAGTGATTTTTGTAGCTTTGTCGCTGGCTTCTTTCAGATAGTCGCCCGCCAAGACACCCAGACCTCCTGAGTAGATTTTCAAAGAAGAGTGCAAGCCATATTCCATACTAAAATATGAAATAGAGGGGCTTACCATTTCGGCTTTTTTAGCCATATATTCTTGAAAATCACCATATACTTTAGAGAGGTTACGCATAAAAACAGTATCGTTTTCCAACTCTTTGTAACGAGAGAGGGAGATGCTATCGAGTAGAGCGATAGGGTTTTTGCGCACTTCTATCCATTTTGCTTTATCAATATATTTGAACACCTCGTAAGCCTCATCATTCCAGCACCACCAAAGGTTTTTGGCGAGTTCCTCAAGGGGTTGTAAGGCTTCAGGGATAGCGCGGTGGATGATCACACTACGCCAATTAGGAGTGTTTACCACTTTGGATTTTTCTAAATAAGCTACGCCTTCGGTTTCTACTGGAGGGAGGCTTTCTACTCTATCCTCTATATTTTCGAGGGTGAGTTCGTAACATTTGATATAATACTGTACTAAGTTTTTCCAAAGGGCGATTTCGGAGACTTTAGCGGCAGTTTCGCGCAAAGCTTGGAAATCGTCGTCTTTGCTATCTAATAGATTTTGTATGTTTTTAGCGATGGCACCTACTACTTCGCCATAGTTGCTATCGGTACGATTGACTACTTCTATAGCTTTTTGTTTTTGAGGGTAGTAGTCGTTTACCCACTTGCCAAATCCTGCTAAAGTAGTGGTGATGGTAGGTACTTTGAAAGCCAAACTTTCGAGCGGGGTATAGCCCCAAGGCTCATAGTAAGAAGGGAAAGCGGTACCATCGAGACCGAGTAGCAAATCGTAATAAGAGAGGTTGAATACGCCGTCGTTACCATTGAGGTAGCTTGGGCAGAAAATCACTTTCACCTTATCTTCTTTACGGTTGAAGAGTTGTTGTTCGTTGATGCGTTTTACAATGGCATCGTTATAGACATCGGGGAGGATGTGAGTGAGATGTTTTTGTTCGTTAGGGGTTGTTTGTTCGGGAGATTGGAGGTTATTGAGCAATCCTTGGTTAGGAGCGTCGTAGGCTGTAGGGATAAGTATATAAGCCAAGAGCTCTTTTTTGTTTTTAGGGTTGCGATTTAGAGCACCTAAGGCATCGATAAAGGCATCGATTCCTTTGTTGCGGAACTCATAACGACCGCTGATAGCAACGATTTTGGTATTCTCACTAATGGGTTGAGTTACCAACGCTTGTGCGACGTTGATGAGGCGTTCTTTAGCTATTTTGCGTTTTTTATCGAAATCTTTATCGGCGGGGACAATAGCATCGTTGAAGCCATTAGGAGTGATGATATCGGTTTTTCTACTGAGGAAATGCTGAGCTTCTTGAGCAGTAATTTCGCTTACAGTAGTGAAGCAATCGGCAACTTTAGTAGTTTCTTTTTCGAGGAAGTGTTTGTGTTGTACCCCGAAACGATAAGCCATTTCTTCGGGGTTGTAGTTTTTCATATCGTTGTAGAGGGGGTAGCCATTGCCAGCGATAGCACGACCTACGACGGTGGCGTGAGTAGTGAAAACAGAGCCTATTTTAGGCATAGTTTCTTCGAGATAGAGCAAGGCACTACCAGTCATCCATTCGTGGAAGTGGCAAATTACGTTTTCGCGTGAGGCAGTGTTGAACTTCACAAAACTTTCGATTACCTTTCCAACGGCATATCCAAAGAGCACTGATTCTACATAATCCCAGGGGCTACTAAAAGAGTCGAGTTTATAGTTATCCCAATAGTAGCGCAAGATATCGTTTTTAGCGCTCATATAATGAGAGAAATCAACAAGGAGGACGATGGGGTTATCTTCAATTTTCCAATTACCGACACGCACGCGCAAACCTTCGGAGGCAGCTTTAGTGCGCCAAGATTTGAAGAGTTCGGGGTTTTCTACAAACTCTTTATTTTCGTTGTGTTGCCAAATATCAGGACCAATCAAGATGTATTTACTTCTGAATTTTTTGGCAATAGCAGGGGCTTTAGTAGCGATAACGGTGTGGATACCGCCAACTTTGTTGCACACTTCCCAACTGGTTTCGAACACATAGTCGGGATTGAATTTCTTTGTCATACTCATTATATTTAGTGGCTAGTTTTTAGTGGTAAGGTGTTAGGTGATAGGGGTCAGGTGGCAGTTAATGTTCTCTTTATACAAAATATGTTGCAAAGGTACAAAGTTTTTTTTGATTACAATACTTTTGGGGAGAATTTTTTAGGTAAGAGATAAGAGGTAATAGCATTCGCTTTTAAAGGCTTAACCTCCGTTGAAGGTGTTCAAAAAATTTTTTGTAAGGGCATTTGCAAAACGCCCTTACATAACATACTCTAAAAGTGATTGATTATCAGAACTGTAAGCTTTTTCAAAGTGTAGGGACAAAAAGGTGATTTTGAGATTTTTTGGACGGCTTCTAATCCGCAAAAGTAAAATTTTAAAGAGAAAACATCTAATATTCGCTACTTTTTTTGTAGTTTATTAATAAAGCATAAGTCTATTATTTTAAATACGAATACCGTGAGGTAGTACAAATTTGTTTTATTAAGACAATGAGAATTGACAAATTATTGCTATTTTTGTCATAAATAAATTCTTTTCTTATGAAAAAACTACTCTTTTTATTGTTATTACTTCCTTTGTTAGGGAGTGCTCAAGATTTTGAATACTTTGGCGTTAGAGCTGCTTTCACCCATAGCAACAAGTCGCATAACTTAGGTTTTATAGGAGCTTCACTCAATTCTTTTGACGAAGGAAATGGTTATTTTTTAGCCATTCCTACAGCTTCAACCTTTTACGCAGGTGCTCATATAGGGTCAGATTTTGATAGCACTTCTAATAAAGTACTGATAATCCCTGAAATAGGGTTTGAAACTAGTATATTTATATTTGGAGCAGGAATCTCCATTAATACTCAAGCTATACAACCCAGAATGGGACTCTCTTTTTTTAATATACACAACGCTCATATAGGCTATTCTATACCTTTAAGAGAAAAAGCCTCCTTTGAAGGATTAACTATTACTTTTACTTTGAATCTTTTTAATCTTAGTTTTTAACAAAACTCTTAATTGTTCTGACTTATCATCTTGGTAGCTAAAATGTGCTTGCACAACCCTCTGTTTGTTTGGTGATTGGTGTACCAATTGCAAGTGCATTGTGCTTTCTCGCCGTCAAGAATAACGGTATGGGTAACCCCTCCTGTTCCTTTTACATTGGCTTTCACATAATCACCGCGTTGTTCTACGATTTGTACTTCATTATTTTCAGTGAGTTTTTTGGCATTTTGCAAACGCGGGTTCAGACTTATCAATCGCTGCGGTTTAAAAGGCAAACGACGGTAGAAATAATTGCCATCGGTGAGGTTGTAGCCCAAGAGTCCGATACTCGAAAGCGATGCTTGTAGGGTTGCCATTGTACCCATATTCACATCGTTTTCAATAGCTACCATTGCTGGTGAGAACACTTCGTTAGTTTTGAAGAAATTGTTAATCCCCACGAGCCATTCCATAGGTACCTCTTCAATCATATTCTCCAAGTATTTTCCTTCGCCCGAAAAGCCTCGATATACATTATCCGAAAGTAAGAAAAGCATCTCTACCCCTTTGAAATGCAACACAAAAGCAACAGATTGCTCACTGCTACTGCGATATACATAAAGACTATCGGCAAGCAGAAGTAAACTTTGTAAGAGGTTGAGACGGTGCACTCCTCCTATTTTGATAGCTCCCGCTGTAGGGGTAGGCGCAAAAGTGTAACCAACACCGCGTTTTACCAAATAATAATCATTTTTCACGGCTTGTTTAGGCAAAGAACGGAAGAGCTGTATGGCTTCAGCTTTATTGAGGCGGTATGCCAAATCCATCTCCGAAAGATATACTTGTACATTACCCAAGCCTTTGATCCAGCGGTTGGGGAGGGTTACTTTTTTCTCTACAGTTTTGTGTTTCTCGGTAATAAAGTGTGTCTGCTTTTGTCCTACACTAAGCACCATTTTCTCGGAAGCGGTTACCGCATTGAAAGCACGCACGGTTATATCGTTGAAATCGATATTGGTGCAACCACTTTGGAGAAAATCACCGTCTAACACATCGTTGCGCAACCCTACACGGGCATAGACGCTATTGCAAGAGGAGAAGCCCTCAAAAAGCAATTCACCATTCCCCACCGAGATAATGGGGTCACGCAATTTTGCAAGCACTCCTGGGGCGATAGCAAACTGAGAGGCTACGGTCTTCGCCAGTGTAGCAAGACACTTAGCCACCACAAAAGGTTGAGTGATACTCCCCCAGAAGAAACAAGGCACTGCATTGTCTTCTTTGAGTTCTGAACAGTGCGAAAAGATAAAATTCTTCTCGTGAGCGCTCGCCTCTTCTATCACAGAGGCAAACGGATAAGCATATTCAAAGTCGTTCATTTGATTTGTCGATTTGTTGATTTGTGTGAGGGGCAAAGATAGGGATAATTTGTTAATTAACAAATTAGTGAATTAGCAAATTTGCCAATGAGATAATTATGGAGGTAGGTCAGCTATAGTTAAAAAAAATAATAATGGTATAAATTTTGAACTCTTAGTATAACAAAAAAGAATTGTTTTATGAAAAACCTCCTCCTACTTTTCACCCTCTTTGCCAGTGGGCTATATGCTCAAGATAGCCTTGTCGGGATTTATAAAAACGATAGAGAAAGAGAAAGTATCCGGCTCAATGCTGATAATACTTTCGATGTGATAAAATACTCAGGTAGCTACAGACGCGATGGCAACCTTGTGATACTAAACGCCGACCGCTCTTTTATGCTACACAAACAGCAGGGCAACTCCCAGCAGCTGCAACTCTCATTCATAGGCCCCAAAGGAATGATTTGGGAATCTTCTACCTTGTTTATCTATGTAGGCTACGAAAACGAACAAGGGGGCGTCACTTATCTGCATCTGTATAAGGAGGCGAAAGACCAGTTCGCTAATGATACCCTTCATATCGAAATTCCGCGTACCGAAAAGCTCTATTTGGTAAACAGCTTTGCTGCTGAATACCGCGAAAATAACGGCGAGGTAACTATCAACACTTTTTATATAGGCAAAAACACCAATGCCTTAGAAGTTGTTTTCTTGGGAGAGAACAGTGCTTTAAGAAATCAATTTATAGGAGTATATGAGGCTTCAACAGGCGAGCTATCACTTATGGAAACAGGCAATAAAAGACCTGATATATACCAAAAGCTTATCCCTACCCCCCTCTATCCCAACGAGATAACACGTGTAAAGAACTGGGAACATCTGTCTTTTAAAGAAGTTAAAACGAATAGGGAACTGGGTTGTGTAATCGATGATTATGACGATATACTCGAAGATTATAAAGAGGAAGAAGAGGAAGCAAAAATAAACGCCACCTTAGTGGTGAGCGATAGCAAGAATATTGAAAAAGCGATACAACGCGTAAAACCCACTCAGCAGTTGCTCGCTATCCTTCACCAACCGCAGAACCCCAAAGCCGACAAAGAGTTTGAGTTGCTAAAACTATCTTACAAGATAGAGAAAAGCGATAAACTACCTTTTACTTATCAGTTTTATACCACTTCTAAAGGCGATGAGCAGTGGCTGAAAAAACACGGTATTGCCACTGATAAAAACCAAGTGATTTTTGTAGATTACGAGGGACACGTGCTTTACTATCAAGAAAGTACCATAGCCGAAGCCCAGCGCGATGATTTCTTCGGAAAAAACACGGCTCCTACCCTTTTCAATAGCATCATAGTAGCGCGCCACATCGACCAGCTATTTGCTAACCCTCAGGCTCCTATAAAAGAAGTGGAAGCGCTCTTTTACACCTACCTCAAAAACTATGATTTGAGCTTATATTTGCTTACCGACCGCAAAAAATTTGAGCAAGAGTATTACGCACTCGACTTCAAAAATAAAAAACTTATTTACCAACTGAAAACCACCCCCGCCCAACTGACTTACCAATGGCGCAGAGTGGCGGCAAGTCATCAAAACGATACAGTTTTAGACCCCTTATTTGCCAGAATGACCGTCAGAAACCTTTATAGCTACAGAAATTATCTGATAGAGGATAAAAAAGTCACTGCTAAAGACAAGCTACAAACCATTGCCTACCTGATGAAGTTCAGCCAAGCCATTGAAGCCTACAACCAAGCTATTGATAAAGGCGTGAATATCAGCTCTAAAAAGAAAATAGAGCCATACGACTCGACTGTGCAAGAGGCTATTAATGACTTAGAAAAAGAAAAAGTACTGCCTCTTAAAGAAATTAGACCTATTTACGAAGAGGCAGTTGCTAAAAAGATGGCTTCGGCATTGGGTTATATATACTATTTATTAGACCAAGACAAGCAAGCGGCTATCGATTATTACGTGCCTTATATAGAGGGAGTTATCGCACAGGGGAAAGGCAATTTTGTGCAAGGTATCAACAAGGTATTTCCTAAGAATGGGTATTATTCCGATTGGTATTCTTATGGCAATGTATGGGCAAATCAGGCTAACACTATTGCTTATTATATCTTCGAAACGCGTCGCAATGATGCTGCCTTACTCTCTAAAGCCACGCGCTGGATGGAGGCTATCTGCGATTTCAGAGAGAATGACCCTTATTACCTCGATACTTATGCCTGCTTATTATATGCCACCAACCGGAAAGACGAGGCTATAAAAGTGGAAGAAAAAGCGGTGCAATTCGCACAAGAAAGGGATAAAAAAGAGATTATAGATGCTGTACAAAAGACTTTTTTGCAAATGAAAAACGACACCCTATAGCCGTTATGGTATGAATTTTATACTTTTGCCACGACAAAAAGAATTGTTTCATAGTCAAACAAAAATAGATTGGAAATAAATAAGTTTACTTTTAGGAGGTGTTTGGACACATACCCAGCTATCGCTAGCTTTCCTACATAATATACTCTAAAAATAATTGATTATCAATAAAATACACATTGCTAAAGGTGCAAGCCGCATGGGCAGGAATCTTTGGCAAAGTGTAGCGACACAAATGCGATTCTGAAACTTTTTAGACAGTCTCTACGTTAAATTAGTATTTGTTTATGTAGATTAATCGCTAAATTCCACTAACTTCTTATGATTCTTCGGTAGTTTTTCTTGCTTCTTCACTTCTTCTGAATACAATCTCACTACTTCTTTTCCAAAGGCTTTTACTTTAGGGTCGTGAGCGGGACGATCGAGGAACTCTATAAAGCGAGTGATCGGGAGAAAATCGCAAGCGAGCACCTGAGCGAGATAGGTTTTGAGGTAACTGAGGTCTTCTCCGCGGGTGATTGCCTGACAGATATATTCATACGCTAAATCTCGCGATGGGCGTTTCTCAAAAAGCAAAGCTGTTCCTATATAAAGCCAACCGCTGTGGCGTAGGCTGATGTCATAGCGCAAAAGCACTTCCAAAGGAACTGACATATTGCGAATTTCGCGCACTTCGTTGCCCGTAACCCAAGTGCTGATATAGTCACACAACATCGCATCGGGGTAGTGAGGGTTGAGACTTAGCTTATATTCAAAAATAGTACTGATGGGCGAGTTTCCACCATTGGTATTGTAATAGCGATACGGGAAGGCATTCTTTAGGTCTGTATAACTTACCCCTACCCACTCGGTGTGGTATCCAAAAGTAAATTTTTTATGAACGTCATTTTCCTGCCAGCCATAGCCAATCAGGTAAGGTTTTACTACCCCCAGAATATCCTTAGCTGAAGTGGCAGCAAACTCTGGGAACTCTCTATCAGGGTGCTTGATACGAGTGATTTGCGTCCAAAGAGGCAAAAGGTCTTCTGTTAGTTGTATTTCATCTGTAAGACCTAAATAATACTGAATAGCTTTGGCATAATCTCCTTTGAGTTGTCTCGCTTTTTCTTTGGCTACTGCCGAAACTTCTGTGAAAAGCAATCGGTTGCAAGCTACAATGAGGTCATCAAGGTCGGGGGATTTGCCTTGTGCTTCGTATTGCAAGAGCTTATCCACTAATACCTTTGCTTCTATATAAAAAGGCAGGTGCGTAGGGGTAGAGAGCAACGGCAGGTGGCAGTGCTGGAGGATGAAGTCAATGACGATTTGCCCCTTGCGGAAAAGAAACGGCAGGACTTGGCGGGCATTGCCTAAGTAATAATCCTGTGTATAGGCTTCAAACTCTTTTTCGGAGAGCTTTTTGCGCTTTTTACAGAGTTCTTCCCACGTATAGCTACACTTAGGGTCAAGTGCTAAAGGACGGCGGTCTATCAGCGCACGCAAAACTCCCAAGAGAATGGCATCGGTAGGGATTTCCTCCTTATCTACTCGCTTGGTAAGCTGTTTGATATAGGGCGAAAGGGACTTTGCCCAATCGGTAGGGAAGTTGTCTTGCAAGGTGATAAGCCCCTCCAAGAAGACATCTATTGTATGAGCTGCAGGCTCGCGGAGGCAGTCGCCGAGAAGGAAGAGGAGGTCTTCAGATTTTAGAGGATAGGAGATAGAGATTAGGGTGCGAGCCGCGCAAGCAGTTTGGGTGTTCTCGGACAAGGCTGACCTGTCAGACGAGGCTGACGGGGTGGATGAATCCAATGGACTTAGGGTTGCAAGGAGGTCTTGGGCTTTGCCTTTTAGATAATCGCGGTAAGGGGCGATGACTTCGGGGAGACCTTCTTGGTTGAAATAGGTGGTGAGGAGACTGGCGACTTTTTCTTGAAGTTTGGCATCGGGGACGGTGAAGAGTACCGCTAATTGCTCGCGGTAGTCGGGATTGATAGGAGCTTGCTTTTTGTAGTACTTTTCTAAGATATCCAAACCTATGAGTTGAGATTTGGCGATTTTTGGGGTAGCAAAACACAAGGCTAAGTTATCGGCAAAGGCTTGGAAGTAAAAGTCTTTTTCATCAGCTATTTGCTTGATGAGTTTGATAGCAAAGTTCACCACCGAGGTCTTATCGCTACTGAGCAGAGCAAAGAGGGTGTACTGAGAAGGGAGGAGTTCTTCCGCAGAGGGTTTGCAGCTCTCTATAAGACGGCAATAGGTATTGGCTGTATAGGTCTTCATAGGACTGAGTAAGGCTTCCAAGAAGTTAGGTACTACTTGGGTACCTTTGAAAAATCCTTTTGCCCCGAAATCAAGTAATTTTTCATATTCTGTAACAGAAATATCTCTTTTTTCAAGGAAATAAGAAGGCAGTTTTTCACCTATTTCTTTAGCAATACGGGGTCTTTTAAGAATAAAGGACTCTATTTCTTTATGTTTGTTCAATAAGTATAAGGCATCTCCGAATTTTTCTATTAAAAAATCCTCCTCAAATGGGATAAAATCATTTTCATATAGCGACCACAGTATAGGGAAACCTAAATTTTTACAACTCTTCACATCTAACTGGTTGAGTTGTTCTAAGTGTAGTGGATTTTTCCCCTCTTTGAGTACTGAAATCAGTTTAGAGTTGTCACGGCTGTATAATAAGTTTTGTAGTTCTTTGTCTAATGCCTCGAATTTAAGGGTTTTTGTGTTTTTCTTTGCCATAAAATGATTTTATCAATTAAGGGACAAAGATATAATTTTTTATTTTATTCTCAAAATGAGAAGATTTAAATTTAGTTACTGATTATCACGACAAAAAAACAACTCTTTTTCCTTCATAAAGAGTACATTCCACTTGCCTGCACTCCAAAAAGCTTTAAAATTGCGAATATTATTTGCACTTGTAACTTCTTCTTCAGGAAAATATTGGTATAGTACTTTTGGTTTATCAATAGGTTTAAGGGTTTGTTTACTGAAGAGTTGCATTTTCACTCCTTGGTAAAAACCTTCGTCAAATTCAAAAAAAACAGCAATATGCTGGTTATTAGTAGTAAACAAACATTCATCGGTGTTGTAATCAGTGTCGGATAACACTATAGTTTGCGAAGGAGAGGCTATGTTATATAGCACAAAATTGCCCTCTTCTCTACCGGCGTGATACTGTTGATTGTTCCATTGCAAATAGTTGGTTGCCCACCTAAAAACATTACCTAAATACACATTTTCAGTACATTTTGTTTGTTTAAACTTCAGGTGATACACTCCTTGTTCTGTTTTAAAAAGCACTGCAAAAGCATCTCCTTTTTGCATATCGGTATCCGATATTAGCCTGTATTCTAATTTTTTAGGATTGTTTAAGAGCGCGTTTATAGAAGTTTCACCAATTAGTTTACCAGTTTTGGTTTGGAGACACAACAACTTGAAAACAGAAGTATTTTGCTGTTGTAATAGCAAATAAGTGTAATGTGAATGACTATAGCTTTGTTGAATATTATAATTTTTATCAAAAGGAAGAGCCAATGAAGCAATTTCACGGTAGAAAAGTGAGTTGTTAGCAGTAAGAGTAGGCACATATTTAGCCCAACACAAATGACGATTGAGAGTGTAGAGTGTATCACTCTCGGCATAGACAGTTACAAAGTCGCGAGCATTGGGTTGTGATTCACTCCAAATTTTACCACGTTGCACGAGTCCTGTAGTAGTATCGAAACGCTTTAACGCATCTATATCGTATTCATGTAGGAGGTAAATATGTTGGGTTACAGTATCTAAAGTAGCATATACCTCTTCAAAACCTATATTGTTACTCAAAGGTTCTATATGGGCGGTATTTTTTATAGGGGTAAATTTGTAATTATAGATTTGTTGTAACCACCGTTGCCAATCCTTTTGAGTATCTTTTTTAGGGATAGTTCCTAAATCATAGGTTAAATATACTAAATGTTCTAATTTTTCTTTGGCTAATGTTGAGAGTGGTACATTTTTGATATTTTCTTGGAATCCTACTTCACTAACACCACATTCACCATCTCCTGATGAAAGATAAATTACTTTTGTTTTCTGAGGATTATTAATAGCAGTTATCCAATAGGCTGTATTTTGAAAATCATATCTATTGTTAAATTCATCATAGTAAAAAGGTTTCTTTCTTTTGATTTGTGAAATGATAGAAGGAGAGCGTTTCCAATAGCTTTTGGTGTAATACACCTCAGGGAGATTAGGAATAGGGAGCAGTTCAAAAGTGAGAGGAGTATCATACTTCTCTCCTATTTCTTGATTAAAAGGAATAAGGAGAATCGTTTCCGTTTTTAGTTTTTTAGCATCCTCAGGTGATAAATCTAAGAAATATCCCCGTTCTGGTAAATAAATATTTGCTTTTTCTAATACAAAAAGTGCTTTTTTGATATTTTCCGATAGATTTATCGTTCTATAATTCTTATTAAAGGTACCTGTAACAGTAATTTTCTGTGCAAAAACAGAGAAAAACGCTAATAAAAATGCTATAGTTAAGTGTTTTTTCATAGTTGTATTTGTTGTTTTTTTATTTAGCAGAGTTTACAATAATAGAACTTTTATCTCTTAGCTAACTCAATGATTTCTAAGTTTTTAATTTCTTTACCTTGAATTTCAAAACGAAGCATAGTGCGCACTGTTTGCCAGCCATAAATGCCTGCAGCTCCAGGGTTGAGATGCAACAATTGAAATTGTGGGTCGTATTGTACTTTTAGAATATGTGAATGCCCCGAAATGAAGAGTTTGGGAGGGTGAGCTAAAATTTCTTGTTTGGCCAAGGGAGTGTATTTATTAGGATAACCGCCTATATGTATCATCAGTACTTCTACTTCCTCACACAAAAATCTATTTACTTTAGGAAAGTACTGACGCACATCGGTACCATCGATATTACCATAGACCCCTCGCAAGGGCTTTACATCTTGAAGGGCTTCGATCACTGCTACATTACCAAAATCACCACAATGCCAAATCTCATCGGCTTCATTAGCATAGTGCAGGATGCGGTCGTCTATATACGAATGGGTGTCGGATAGGAGGAGAATTTTCATTGTACGTCCAATTTATGGTGCTGTTTGCCTTGAATTTTGTAGCAAGCGCGCTTAGCGGCTATTTCTTCGGCTTTTTTCTTAGAAGTAGAGCGAGCACGCGTTACCGAAAAACCTTGTACGTGTACTTTGGCGACAAAATATTTTATTTCAGAACGGTCTTCTATATCTTCTTCGGCTTCAAAAGCAAAGTCTAACTTGTGTTTTTGACACCATTCTATCAATAAACTCTTGTGACTAATCACTTTTCCTTCCAAGTTTTTGATATTGATATGCGGCAAGATGAGTTCGCGTTCTATAAAACGGAAACAGGCTTTATACCCTCTATCTAAATAAATAGCCCCTATGAGCGCCTCGAAGAGATTGCCTGTGATATTGTTACCCAATTGCCTTGGGGTGAGCTTGGTGCGCAAAAAATCTAAGAGTCCCATATCTTTACCCAACTGGTTGAGATTGCGGCGTTCTACAATTTTAGAGCGCATTTTGGTGAGGTACCCCTCATCTTGTTCAGGAGCATTGGTGAAAATATAATCGGCTATTACTGCGCCAAGTATGGCATCGCCCAAAAACTCCAATCGCTCATAACTTTTGCGCGTTGCCTTCTGGAATTGGTAAGAAGGATGTGTAAAAGCCTCGCTGTAATAGGACAAGTTTTTAGGGGCAAAGCCTAAGAGATTCTTTATTTTATTATAAAAAATCCCGTCTTTCTTTTTTGAAAAAAGACGGGGAAAAGCTAATATTTTCTTTAAGTAGAACACTTATAGTTTATATCTTTTTGAATAATAAACACGCATTATGACCACCAAAACCAAAGGTGTTGCTCATCGCTACTTTTACATCGCGGTGTTGTGCTTTGTTGAAGGTGAAATTCAAGCGTTGATCTATTTTTTCATCGGGGGTTTCAAAGTTGATTGTAGGTGGTACAATGCCGTATTTGATAGCGAGAATAGATGCCACTGCCTCTATTGCCCCTGCAGCACCGAGCAAGTGTCCTGTCATCGACTTGGTAGAGTTGATATTGATATCATAAGCGTGTTCGCCAAAAACTTCGAGTACAGCTTTAGATTCTGCAACATCACCCAGTGGTGTAGAAGTGCCGTGCATATTGATAGCATCGACTTCGTTTGTTGATACTCCTGCATCTTTCAAGCAATTGATCATCACATTTTTAGCTCCTAATCCTTCTGGGTGAGGAGCCGTCATATGGTAAGCATCGGCCGAAAGACCTCCACCTGCTAATTCGCAGTAGATAGTAGCACCACGAGCTACTGCGTGGTTGTACTCTTCGAGCACTACAGCTCCTGCTCCTTCGCCTAATACAAAACCATCGCGATTGGCATCGAATGGACGAGAGGCTTTGGCTGGATTTTCGTTGAAAGTAGAAAGTGCGTGCAAAGCGTTGAAACCACCAATACCAGCAATAGTTACAGCTGCTTCGGAGCCTCCTGATACCATCATATCGGCATAGCCTAAACGGATGTAGTTAAGGGCATCAATCATAGCGTTAGCAGCTGAAGCACAAGCTGATACAGTAGTAAAGTTAGGACCTCTAAAGCCGTAGCGTATAGAAATTACGCCAGCGGCGATATCGGCTATCATTTTAGGGATAAAGAAAGGGTTGAAGCGAGGAGTTCCATCGCCTTGATTGAAGTTGGTTACCTCGTTTTGGAAGGTTTCCAAACCACCTATGCCAGAGCCCCAAATCACGCCAATGCGGTCTTTATCGAGTGTATCAACATCGAGGTGGGCATCTTTGATTGCTTCATCGGAAGCTACTAAGGCATATTGTGCAAACTTATCGAGTTTACGGGCTTCTTTTTTGTCCATAAAATCCTCGATATTAAAGTTTTTAACTTCACAAGCAAACTGAGTTTTGAACTTAGAAGCATCGAAATGGGTAATAGGCGCAGCGCCGCTTTTACCAGCGACAAGACCTTCCCAAAACTCTGGGGCGGTATTTCCAATAGGGGTAAGAGCCCCTATACCTGTAACTACAACACGTCTTTTCTCCATATAGTTTTTTAAGTTTTTAGCATTTAGGTTTTAAAAAACAATTAGGCAGTAAGCTACCAACTGTGATATGCTGATAGCCTACTGCCTATGAGCCAATTATTGTTTAGCGTCTTCAATATATTTTACTGCTTGACCAACAGTTGCAATGTTTTCAGCTTGGTCATCTGGGATTTGAATATCAAATTCTTTTTCGAATTCCATAATCAATTCAACAGTGTCTAATGAATCAGCTCCTAAGTCGTTAGTGAAGCTTGCTTCTGCAGTAACTTCATTTTCGTCTACGCCTAATTTATCAACGATAATGGCTTTAACTCTTGATGCAATGTCTGACATAATTTTCTTTTTTTATAATTTAATAATAATTACTGCCGGCAAAAGTATAACATTTTTTTTGAAACACAATCTTTTTCTGATAAATATTGTAGTTTTTTTGCATTTAAAATTTTTAAACTACTCATTTATAATTAATTATATAATAGAGGTTAAAAGATGGGGTGTAGAGGAAAATTTAGCTATTACGCGGTATTTTACTGTTTTTAGTTGTATGGGTGTTTGTTGCGGGGGCGTTTGCAGCACATACCCAGCTATCGCTGGCTTTCCTACATAATATAATTCAAAAATGATTGATTATTAACGTGAGTTCGGCGTAAGTAATTATTTAACAATCAGTAAAATATTTTTTAATCTCCCACGAATTACACGAATTTTCACGAAATTGGGAGTACATAAAAGTCTTTATTTTTTATTATCTCACGAATTTTCACCTGACGGTGAATTATTTTGTGAATATATTATGTTACAAAACTGTAAATCAATGTTCTGTTATATCGAACTCACGTATTATTAGAGTAATCAACTTTGCCAAAGTGTGGGGATGCATAAGGGAAGTTCAACAGAAAAATTTTCTAACGACTCACGACTACACTTATTCCATTTCCGCCAAAGCCAACCGCATTGATTAAGATATGTTGTAATTTATCAGGGATACATTCGGGTGCTGGTAGGTAGGGTATTGGCTCAAAACGATTGTTTTGCAACATTCTGACAGCCATTGCGAGGTTGAGCGCTCCACTGGCACCATAGGTATGTCCGTGTTGCCATTTATTATTGGTGAGCAGTGGTTTCTTGTCGCCAAAAACAGCTTCTATGGCATTGAGTTCAGCTTGATCGCCTTTGATAGTACCCGTACAATGGGTAATTATAGCATCTATTTTAGGATTTCCGGCACTTGCCAAAGCCCGTTGCATAGAAGTTTGCAGGCAATCGCCATTTTTGGAGAGGGATACACTATGGGTGAGCTTTTCGGTAGCAAAACCTATCCCCACAATATAAGCTAAGGCATTGGTGCGTTCCCCTTTTTCTAAACAAAAACAACCTGCCCCCTCCCCCAGCACCATTGTGCTTTGTTTTTTGGTCATATCCATTGCACGACAAGGATAAGGCAAAGGGAGACTGCTATAGATTTTGAGGGCTTTTACTTGGGCTATGGTAAAAGGAGTAAGCGGTGCTTCACTACCCCCCACTAAAAAGCGTTGTTCCATACCGCTTTCCAGCCACGCAATGGCATTAGCGATACCGTGCAAGGCAGTAGAGCAAGTAATGGAGTGTGAGAGTTCAAAGCCTTGATTGCCTAAATCTTGAGCTACCCACGTGCTGATATTACCCAAAGTAGTGGTGGGTGAGGCTAAGGTTTGGCAAGTGCCTTCAGCGAGAAAATGAGAATAATTCTTTTCAAACAAGGCCGTAGCTCCGCGAGAAGAGCCTATATTGATGCCAAAACGCAAATCGTGCCAATTAGCTTGTGCTACTGCTTCACGAGCGGTGTGTAGTGCATAAAGAACAGTAGTATCTAAAGGTTCGTAAGCCGGATTGGAGGCTTGAAGTGCTGAGATGAGCATTTGGTCGCCCTCAGAAAGTTTTCCTTGGGGTATGTTGTTATGAAGAGTAAGAGCCTCGGCAGCGAGGGTACTCATTCCCGTAATAGCTATTTTGAGGGGTATATAATCTTCCATTTTCTACCTTTAGTAATTTTTTGTATGAGTTTTTGCCAGAAGTTCATTTGTTTATAAGCGAGTTTTTCACTGCCCATATATTCGGGATTATAGTTTGCAGAAAGAGCTACTAATGTTTCAAAACTCTTTTCTTTGTTCTCTTGTAGAAATTGTGTTATAACCTCTCTAAATTCTTTGAAATACCAATAGTGATGAATATGAGGTTCAGCCTCATAAATAGCTCCTTTTTGAGAGAGCAACACTGTGAAAGCAAACTGTTCGGTTACGTGGTTATCAATAGAAGGGTGAAGAAAATCGGTAACTGTTAGAGCCCTTTCTACCACAAAGTTATCACTTGGTGAGAGACCTATAATCCCAGCGTTGTACATCGCTTGTTGAGGAGCTACAACGATAGGAGGCACTACTGCAATCGTGTTTTGATGTGATTTTAGATAGGAAGCTAATGTTTTGAAGTGCCTAAGATTGCTTTTGAAGATAATTCCCTCTTTCAAACTCATTATAGGAGTACCTTTATTGATTTTCGTTTCTAAGAAAGAGATGTTTTCTTTGAAATAAACATCGCTATCTAAATACAAGAATGTTTCTTGAGGGAAGCGCTGAAAAGCATCGCGTAGCACTTCTATTTTTACACGGTGAACAAAGTTGATAGTGCCACGCCATTGTTTTATTTGTGCAGGGGTAACACTTATGTAGGTAATTTGGGGAGGGAGCAATTGCTGAAAATGAGCTACATTATCAGTATATATTACAATCTTATTTTCGTCAGTGTGGTGATGCTGATAATAAGAAAGCAATGCAAAAGTTACTTCGTTTAAAAAAGCTTCGCCTCCGTGAGCAAAGAATACTATGGTCATTCGCTGTTAGTTTTTATAGTTTGAATAAGGTTTGCGCATTGAGAGTAGTTGCTGAAGCCACTGTTTTGAACGGTATCTCTTTGAACTGAGCTATAGTTTGAGCCACATAAGGCAAAAAGGCAGGTTCATTGCGACGC
This sequence comes from Capnocytophaga genosp. AHN8471, assembly GCF_016806945.1. Taxonomy (NCBI): domain Bacteria; kingdom Pseudomonadati; phylum Bacteroidota; class Flavobacteriia; order Flavobacteriales; family Flavobacteriaceae; genus Capnocytophaga; species Capnocytophaga genosp. AHN8471. The sequence goes on along the minus strand of NZ_JAESPJ010000005.1, from coordinate 733 downwards.
GATTGATACTGTGACAGCTGACTTTGGGGTACGTTCTTGGGCAACATAAAAGGAGCATCGGTTTCTATGAGCATACGGTCTAAAGGCACGTAACGGACAACTTCTTCTAAATGAGCAAAGCGTTTGCTATCGCTCACAGCCCCCGTAAAACCTATATAATAACCAGCATCTAAGTAGGTTTTTGCTTCTTTTAAACTACCAGTAAAGCAGTGTACTACCCCTTCGGGCAATTGGTTGTGGTCGGCGAGTATGGCAGTAAAACGCACGAAGGCTGCACGCTCGTGTAGAAATAAGGGTTTATGCACTTCTTCAGCTAAAGAAAGTTGTGCGTGAAAGCACGCTTCTTGTATGGGGCGCGGTGAGAAATCGCGGTCGAAATCTAAGCCACATTCGCCTACGGCTACTACATACTTTTGGTTGAGCAACGCTTGTAAGTTTTTGATGCTCTCGGCGTTCATCGTTTTGGCGTCGTGAGGGTGAATGCCAGCGGTAGCGTAAAGTCTTTTGGGGTATTTTTTGGCTAACGCTAAAGCCTCATTACTGCTACGCACGCTTGTTCCTGTAAGAAGTATTGTATCTACTTCTGCCTCTATGGCGCGGTCTATAATTTTGTCGTACTCACCTGCGAATTGCTTATTAGTGAGATTTATGCCTATGTCTATCATTAGTTGTTAGGGGTATAGTTATTTTATTGTCTGAACTTTTTTATTTCAGCTTCGGTACAATCAAAAAA
>NZ_JAESPJ010000032.1:0-29998 GCF_016806945.1 Capnocytophaga genosp. AHN8471 | reverse complement strand
TGAATTGGTGCAATTGTATCCTTATTTACTATTGTATCTCTTTTGATAGAGGAAATAGTATCTGTAGTATCATCAAAAGATGACACTTGGGTGTTGCTATTGTTGCAAGAAAACAACAATAAACACGCTGAAATAAAATAATAAATTTTTACCATCTGAATATTTTAAAAAATAATATCATCAATAATATACTTATCCTTCTTCTTAGCTACTTTTAATTGTACGCTATCATATCTATTTAAAAAGAAATCAAAAATATAAACATTATATCTTTTTGAATTTATCTTCTTTACTTTAAGAGAGTCTAACCATTTTAGGTTGGTATCTTGGGCTTTTACAATAGGATCTGAACTTAATTCATCTGAATTTACTTTCCGTATTAATTTACTTGATAGAAACTCCCTTTCTATTTCCCTTAATTCTTCTTCGCAAAACTCCCCACAAGGCATTTTATCTTGCTGTCTGATGTACTTATCATAAAATTCTAAAATCATTTTTGTAGCTTCATCAGTTTCTTCTTTAGGAGCTTGAATTGGTGCAATTGTATCCTTATTTACTATTGTATCTCTTTTGATAGAGGAAATAGTATCTCTAATATCATCAGAAGATGATATTTGGGTATTGCAATTGTTACAAGAAAATAACAATAAACACGCTGAAATAAAATAATAAATTTTTACCATCTGAATATTTTAAAATATAATATCATCAATGATGTACCTGTCCTTCTTCTTAGCTACTTTTAATTGTATGCTATCATCATATCTGTTTTCATAAAAGTCAAAAAGATACACATTATATCTTTTTGAATTTATCTTCTTTACCTTAATAGAGTCTAACCATTCTATGTAAATATCTTGGGCATTTAGAATAAAATCCATATCTCTATCTTCAGTAGGTTTTATTTTTTTTATCAATTTATTTGATAAATAGTTTTTCTTAATTCTTATTAATTCATCTTCACATTTTTTTTCTTCTTCATATGAATCAGAGCACAGTATTTTATCTTGTTGCCTGATGTACTTATCATAAAATTCCAAAATCATTTTTGTAGCTTCATCAGTTTCTTCTTTAGGCACTTGAATTGGTGCAATTGTATCTTTTTCTACTATGGTATCTCTTTTGATAGAGGAAATAGTAGCTGTACTATCATCGAAAGATGATACTTGGGTATTGCAATTGTTACAAGAAAACAACAATAAACACGCTGAAATAAAATAATAAATCTTTACCATCTGAATATTTTAAAATTAACTTCTCTTTTTTCTTCTTTTCTCTTTTTATAATCATTTTCATAAGCAGTTCCAAGCCAGAAACGTCTTTGCACAAAATCTGACACCTATTTCTCTCCAATAAGTTTTATTTGTGTTAGGATATACGGACTTATTCATTGAAAAAAATGTCAATAATTTTATCATCTATTTGTATTTCTATAGGATATAACTCTTTTGTCTTTCCGCCCTGTTTGTATAAAATCAATGTCCAAGGATTGTCTTTGGATACCTGAATTATTTTTTCCCCTATTTTTAGGATTTCGCCTATTTTTATGTTTATTGTATCTATTCTTTTTTCTAATGCAAGATCGCTTGCCATTGTCATATAAAAAGTAGCATCGTCTACCGTTGTATAGAAATCATCATCTTTTGACACATTCTTTAGGCTATCAAGGTAAAATAAGGTTGGTTCCACAAAGATAACATAATTCTTATCCTTTATTTCCCTTGTAATCCTCACATCGGTTATTTCTTGTACATAATCTGCTTCCTCAATGGTATCTATATCATTTTCAATATAGTTATTTTCTTGGGTATTGTGATTCTTGCAAGCAAATAATAGTAATAATATTACTATAGGGACTAATCTTGTTTTATTTGTATATGGTAACATCTGTTTTCTTTTAAAATTTTTGAGGTATCTATTTAGCTACATACTAATTGACTTAGGGAAACGTTACTTGATGTATTATCTTATGTAATGTAGGAAAATTCTTCCCATTATTACTAAGTCTGTTTTAAAGCGTTCAGTAAACTCTAAGAGGCTTTGTCCCTTAAATAATTCCATAATACATTAATTTTCAGAGTACAAATAATGAAATTATTTTAACACCTCAATAAAATATTTTTGAAAATAGATATTATTTATTTCAATTATTTTGAAAGAGCAGGTTCAACTACCAACTTATAAATTGAATAATAAAATTAGTAGTTCTGGTGTATAAATTAATAATACTACAAAAGCTAAACATATAAGAATACTTTTCAACAAATATTTTTTCTCTTTTGTAATGCTTGATAAATATATTGATAAAGATAGAAATGTTATCAATGTAATTATGCAAGGAACAATTACAGCAAAAATAAGCAAAAAGGGGATTGTAGTTTCATTCTCAGTATTACATTCTATATAATACGTTTCAGCTATTGATATTACACAAACTATTAATGTAAATATATTCATAAACATAAATGTCTTCTTAGGGATTTTTGTGTCGAATGTTATCGCATACCCTGCAAGGCAACTTATCAGTACAGTATATTGTAAAACAATCATATTCTATTCAATTTTATATGAATACTCATCTATTTCAAAATTCCCCTCTTCACAAGATCTCATAATTTGATCCCATAAATTCTTATTGAGGTGTCAAGTTAATGGCATATTAACAGAGGTTGGAAAATAGGTTTTCTTTCAAGCATTCTTTTTATTAAACTGTTAAAGATAGTCTCTTTGCTTTGTGAGCGATTAATTCTAAAACTGTATTCCGCTAAATATCGGTCTATGTTAAATTCTGATACCCAAGAATATATACCTCGTATCCGAGACTTTACTTGATGTATTACCTTATGTAATGTAGGAAAATTCTTCCCATTATTACTAAGTCTGTTTTAAAGCGTTCAGTAAACTCTAAGAGGCTTTGTCCTTTGAATAATTCCATAATACATTAATTTTCAGAGTGCAAATGTATGAAAATACTTTGACGCCTCAATACTATTTAAATAAACACTATCTCCAAAGATATTTTTAATCTCTCCAAAAAGAGCAGTATTAGCATCTTTACTTGAATTTTTGTTGTATCTAAAGATGTCTAAGTCAACTGAAATACGATGCTCATATCGAAAAGCTAAATTAGTACCTCCCACTAAACAATAATCAGAGAGAAGTTCTAACTCCATCAGTTTTCTAAGCAGTTTTTTTTGAGGCTCTTCTATGGCTTTGCTGTCTTTTAGTAACATAATTATAAATATATCTGTAATAATTTCTACATACAGCATCAACTTCAGGAGAGCGTTCTACTGCTTTTAGAATATCATCTAGAGAAAAAAGACTTTCGATGAAATGTATTTCCTTATCAGTGCCACGCATTAGGGTGCGAGCAATCATAAAGTACTTGTTTTTTTTTAAGCTAAGATCTTCAAAGCGGCAGTCCCAAAATACACGGGGATGAATATTGGCTTTGAACTCTTTGTCTAAGGTGTCTAAATCTGTGGTCATAGTTTTGTTGTTTTATAGGTTTTTAGCTTCTTGCCAATAGGTCTCCATTTCTTGCAAGGTCATATCTTTGAGCGATTTGCCTTGTGCCGTAGCTTTTTCTTCTAAGTACTGAAAGCGTGCAATAAACTTGCGATTGGTGCGCTCTAAGGCATCTTCGGGGTTTACCTTTAAAAAACGGGCATAGTTGATAAGACTAAACAGCACATCGCCAAACTCACTTTCTATATTGCTTTGCTTTTGAGCTTTTACTTCGGCGTGTAGCTCATCTATTTCTTCTTTTATTTTTGCAAAAACATCGTCGATATTGTCCCAATCAAAACCTACACCAGCAGCTTTATCTTGTATGCGAGTGGCTTTCACTAAGGCAGGCAGACTCTTGGGTACACCACCCAAAACGCTTTTGTTGCCCTCTTTGAGTTTTATTTTTTCCCAATTGCGCTTTACATCTTCCTCGTTGTTTACCTGCACATCGCCGTAAATGTGGGGGTGTCGCTCAATGAGTTTTTCGCATACGCCATTGGCTACATCGGCGATATTGAAACTGTTGGTTTCACTGCCTATTTTGGCATAGAAAACGATATGCAAGAGCAAGTCGCCTAATTCTTTTTTTACTTCTTGGAGGTCGTTGCTAAGGATAGCATCGCCTAATTCGTAAGTTTCCTCAATAGTGAGATGGCGCAAACTCTGCATTGTTTGCTTTTTGTCCCACGGACATTTAGCGCGTAGGTCGTCCATTATGTTGAGGAGTCGCTCGAAAGCTACTAATCGTTCGTCTTTCATATCAATCCGATGAATTTACTTCGGGCGAGGAGGCTGGCGCCTAAAAGTCCTGCTTTTTCACCCAATTTAGATACTTTAATAGTGGAATCTTTACTTACTAAGTTTAATGAATATTTTCTAATGGCACTTCGCAAGGGTAGCATTAGGTAGTCGCCGGCGTAGGCGAGTGTTCCTCCAATAACAACCAATTCGGGGTTGAAAAGGTTGATGAGCCCCGCAATATGTTTGCCTAAAGAGTTTCCTATTTCTTCAATCAGCTCAATGGCGAGCATATCTTCTTGTAGGGCAACCTCTATGATGTCGTTCAAACTTACGGGTGCTTTGGGGTCGTATCCGTTTTTTTGAGTAAGCAAAGAGGAGTGTCCGCTGTGCAGTTTTTCCAAGAACTTGCGGTGTAAGGCTAAGCCAGAAGCTTCTGTTTCTAAACAACCTTTTTTACCACAATGGCAGAGTATTTCGTTGCCAAAGGCTGGAATATGTCCAAACTCTCCTGAAAATCCTGACTTTCCATAGTATAGCTGTCCGCCTACGATAATGCCGAGCCCTAAGCCCCAACTAACGTTTACATACAAGATGTTTTTCTCGCCGTTTACACATCCTTTGATATATTCACCGTAAGTCATTGCACGAGAATCATTGTCGATAGAAACATTGATATTCAGTTCATTCTCAAACATTTCGGTAAGAGGGCGTTCATCGAAATAGAAACTGCTATAACTATGCCCCGTGAGGGTGTTTACACGTCCGGAGATATTGATACCCATACTGAGGATTTTGTGTTTGGGTACTTTTGATTTGTGAATAAATTGATTGATGATTTCACAGAGTCTTTGAAATCGTTCTTGAGGCTGAGATTCGGTGAAAGGAATAGAGAGTTCTTCACTGATGAGTTCACCTTTGAAGTCGGTGACACCTATATTTACGTGAGAATGGCATATATCTATCCCGATGAAGTAGCCAGAGCTTTGGTTGAGCCCATAGATATTGGGGCGACGACCTCCAGAGGTTTCTATTTTACCAAAATCCATTACGATGCCGTCGTCAATGAGTTCACCTACCATTTTGGTAACGGTGGGCACGCTGAGATCTAATTCTTTACCAAGGTCGGCAAGAGTGTTGTCGCCATTGTTGATGTAGTAGCAAATGATATCCTTTTTAAGGGAAGCACTGCGAATGCCTGCTTTTATATCATCTAAAAATTTAAGTCCCATAATTTGCTATTTTATTATATATTAATTACGATGGCAAAGTTAAGGATATTTTTTTGAATTGAAGCAAGAATTAGAGATTATTTTTTTGTGTTGAGAATTGATTATAAGTTAATTTTACTTTGCAAAAGTCTTTAAACTTTGATAAAGTTTGTGATACAAAGATGATTTTGAGTCTATTTACTGTTTTTTACTACAAAATTTTCAGCGATGATATAGCCTCCCGTCCAAGCGTTTTGAAAGTTGAAGCCTCCTGTAATAGCATCGATATCGAGTACTTCGCCAGCTAAGTAGAGATGAGGGTGTAGCTTGCTCTCATAGGTTTTGAAGTTGATTTCGGAGAGTTTTACCCCTCCAGCTGTTACAAATTCTTCTTTGAAAGTAGCTTTACCTTCTATAGGAAAACGGCATTGGGTAAGTATTTTGGCAAGATGGCGCAGTTGCGATTTGTTGAGCTCTGCCCATAGTTGTGCAGGAGCAATACCAGCGCTATCTAAAAGGGAATTCCACAAGCGTTTAGGGAGTTCAAACAATGTGAAATTTTGCATCGTTTTGCGTCCGTTTTGTTGTTTGCAATCTTGTAAAAAGAGAAGCGTTTCGTCGTAAGTAAGTGCCTCGCTGTTGTGAGCAGTGAAGTTCACTTCCATCAGGCATTGGTAGTTACATTCTGCTAATATGCGAGCTCCCCAAGCTGAGGCGCGCAACACCGCAGGGCCACTAAAACCATTGTGTGTGAAGAGCAGTGGAGCGGTTTCGGTGATTTTGAGCGATTTACCTCCTTGGCTAAACAAGTGTACTGTAGCATTTACTGCAATTCCTGAGAGCTCTTTTGCCCATTGAGTAGAAGTGTTAAAAGTGAAAAGTGAGGGAACAGGGGGGATAATTGTATGCCCTAAAGAAGCTAATAGTTGCCATATTTTAGGGTTGCTGCCCGTGCTAATTACCAAATTACGAGCCTTATAGGTTGAGTTAGATGTAGTGATTTCCCAACTTTCGGAAGTAGGGGAAAGGGCTTGTACGTTCTGTTGAGTGAAGACTTGAATGTGGTGTTTTTTGATTGCGTTGAGAAAGCAGTTTACAACGCTTTCTGAAGAATTAGAAGCGGGAAATACACGACCGTCTGGTTCTGTTTTGAGAGAAACACCGTGTGCTTCAAACCATTCCATAGTATCGCCGCACATAAAGCGGTGAAACGGACTGAGGAGTTCCTTACTGCCTCGCGGATAGTTTTTTACGAGTTCTTGAGGGGTAAAAATAGCATTGGTGAGATTACAACGGCCCCCACCCGAAATTTGCACTTTGTGGAGCACATTTTTACTTTTTTCGAGGATAGCGATTTTAAAATCAGGACGGTTTTCGGCGGTATTAATAGCGGTGAAGAAGCCTGCGGCTCCTCCACCGATAATGATTAGGTCATACATTCAATTAACAATTAATGGGAGATTATTTTACTCCAATAAAATTGAATTTATCGTCGAATTTGAGTTCTTGATCGTCAGTAAGTTCGGCTTCGTATCTCTTTTTGGTGAGATTGCGGGATACTTCTTTGATAGATTCAAAAGGGAAGGTGGCGCGTACGTGAGCCAATATTTTTTCGGGTACTACGTGATCAGGTACTTTGCCGTGACGCGCTTTGAGTTCTTTCCAATCGCCGTTGCCATTGAACTCTATTTCAAGTCCGTCGCGGAAGATAACAGTGTACTCCTCGTCGTTGTAATCAGTATCTTTCCAAACAGAAGCGATATGGTCTACCAGAAAATGTTCACGCACGAAGTTGATAGCATCAGCAGGAAGGTCGTTAAAAGTTACTTTAGAGTCTTGAGCAGATGCAGCGCTAAAGCTAAGTGTAGCAGCGATGAGTAATAAAAAACGTTTCATTTGAGTTGTCTATTTTTTAAGAGTTTAACTGTTTAGTTTTAAGAAAGTCAATAGGGATTGAACAATCAATAGAGAAATTATCTTGCTTTAACAAAATTGAAATTTTCGTCAAAATTAAGTTCTTTTTTATTAGAAAGTTCAGTTTTGTACCCTTTTTTATCGAGATTACGCAATACTTTTCTGACAGACTCAAGAGGGTAATTAGCTTGTATATAGCCTAATACTTTTTCAGGAACTAAGAATACTGAAAATTTTTCATTGTTTATTTTAGCTTCTTTCCATTCGCCGTTGTTATTAAACTCGATTTCAGTTCCTTCATTAAAAATAACAGTGTATATGTTGTCATTGGTATTTTTCCATACTGAAGTAATATCATTAGCTAAGGAGCGATTATCTATATAGTTGATAGCTTCAGACGGAAGATCGTTAAAAGTTATTTTTTTGTTTTGAGCAGAGGCTGCACTAAAAGTAAGTGTAGCAACGATGAGTAATAAAAAGTATTTCATATTTAGTCGTCAATTTTTAAGAAATTACCATTTAAGTTAAAGAGAAGTTCTACGTTGTTAGTAAGGTCGATTTCGTATTTGGTACGCCCTTTTTTGATTTCTTTAATCATTGCTTTAGGGAACTTTTTGTGTACGTATTTAGCTATTTTAACAGGAACGATTTTAGGTGATACTTGTCCGTTACGGGCTTTTACTTCTTTCCAGTTGCCATCAGCGTGAAATTCTACTTCAGTGCCGTCGGCAAAAAGTACAGTATATTCTTCTACTTTACCTTTTTCAGTATCTTGCCATACCGAAACGATATCGTTAGCAGAAAAATATTGATTTACAAAAGTTTGTGCGTTGGCAGGCAAGGCGCTGGCAGGCACAAGTCCTTCGTCCTGAGCAGTAGCTATTCCAAAAACTAATAATGAAAAAGCTATTGTTGATAGTGTTTTAAGTGTATTCATCTTTTTTAGAATTAAAATGTTTATGGCGACAAAAGTAGATAAAAATATTAAGAGAGCAAAATGAATTACATTTTTTATTTTTTATTTGATAAAAAGTTGTACATTTGCGCACAAATTTTAATGTTCTTTTTATACAATGAAAAAAGTAATTTTATCAGCTTTGTTTTTAACGACAATAGCGATGGAAGCTCAGCAATCGTTTGCAGGGCTTAGAGAGAGTTATTACTCTGGAGTGATACAAACCACAGCAAATCCTGCTTATATGATTAGCAGTAAGCGCCCTTGGGATGCTAGTTTGTTTTTGGTAAATTTTGGTTTGGCGAATAATGCTATCAAAATGGATACCGACATTACTAAAAGTTTTAATGACTTTACACGTAATGATGCAAATAATCCTTTGCTTAGAGAGCGTATTGATGCTAAAGTAAATGTAGATGTGATGGGGCCTTCACTTTATGTGAAAATCAACGACCAACACACTGTGGGAGTTTTTTCTCGTGTACGTGCATTAGGTAACGTGAGAAACTTTGATGCTAAACTGTTGCAGTCAATCTTTACTGATGCTGAAAAATTAGACTTGGATCAGTCTTATCAGTTAAATTTGAACAACCAAGAAATAGCAGCGCATATTTTTTCAGAAATAGGATTTTCTTGGGCAGGTGAGCTCTATTTTGATGGGCATAATGCTATCAAAGCAGGAGCAAGTTTAAAAATAATACAAGGCTCAGGTAATGTGTATGCAGGTTTTAGAAACTTTGAAGGGGCTACGGCTTCACTTACAGTGGATAGATCTACTAAAAGTACCATACTTAATATTCAGTCTCACAATGGGGTAGTAGAAATACTTAATGGAGGAACAAGTTTAGTAGATACTGATAATATCAATGCGAGCGATTTGTATTTTAAGTCTAAAGCGTCTACTGTAGGATTTGATTTAGGGGCTACTTATGAGTATAAAAAGGATGGTTGTCCTCGTTGTCATAACAATTCTCACGATTTGAGAGTAGGGGTTTCTATAATGGATATTGGAAGATTGCAATATACACCTACTAAAGATTCACAACGTTATCGTATGCCAGCTTCTGGTGTAGCTAGCCTCACAATGGATGACTTATCAGAAGAAAAACTAAAAAATACTTTTGGAGATAACGCTGCAGTTACCGAGAAGATAAAAGTATCTTTACCTACTTCTTTGAACTTGAGTGTAGATTACCGTATAGCGCAACCTTTCTTTGTGAATTTAGCTACCCGTTTCAATCTTACTAATAAAAGCAATGCTTATACAGCGGCTTATGCTAATGAAGTTTCGCTTACACCACGTGTAGAAACAGAGTACTTAGGGGCTTATTTACCTCTTTCGTATAACCAAATTTCAAAAACAAATATCGGTCTTGCTTTGCGTTTAGGTCCTTTTGTAATAGGTTCTAACACTATATTGAGTAATCTTACTAAATCAGCTAAAGATTTGAATTTCTTCTTTGGAGTGAGATTTGGACACAGAGCTTATCAAAGTATTTAATCATTTGATATGAATTATAAAATCGGGGAGAGTTTCTTGCGAAGCTCTCCCCGATTTTCGTGTTAATAAAATATGATAATAATGCTATGAATTTATAATTACATCATTCCTGGCATTCCGCCGCCCATTGGAGGCATAGCCATTGCTTTATCGTCTTTGATATCAACTAAAGCGCATTCGGTAGTGAGGATCATACCAGCTACTGAAGCAGCGTTTTCAAGGGCAACACGAGTTACCTTTTTAGGGTCGATGATACCAGCTTTAAACATATCGGTATAAGTACCTGTTTTGGCATTGTATCCGTAAGCATCTCTTGAAGCATCGAGTACGCGAGCTACGATTACAGAACCTTCAACACCAGCGTTTTCCACGATAGTGCGCAAAGGAGCTTCCAATGCTTTGAGGATGATTTTAATACCAGTTTCTTCATCGGCGTTAGCAGGTTTAAGTTTTGCTAAAGCGTTTTTAGCACGGAGAAGGGCAATACCACCACCTGCTACGATACCTTCTTCAACGGCTGCACGAGTAGCGTGAAGCGCATCGTCTACGCGGTCTTTTTTCTCTTTCATTTCTACTTCTGAAGCAGCACCTATATATAATACAGCTACTCCGCCAGAAAGTTTAGCTAAACGTTCTTGTAGTTTTTCACGATCGTAATCGGAAGTTGTATTTTCGATTTGAGCTTTGATTTGGGCTGCGCGTGCTTTGATATCTTCAGATTTACCAGCTCCATTTACAATGGTAGTGTTATCTTTGTCGATACTTACTCTTTCGGCAGTACCGAGCATATCAATAGTAGCATTTTCAAGAGTAAAGCCTCTTTCTTCAGCGATTACGGTACCACCCGTAAGGATAGCGATATCTTCGAGCATAGCTTTGCGACGGTCGCCAAAACCAGGAGCTTTTACAGCAGCGATGCGAAGAGTACCGCGCAATTTGTTCACTACTAAGGTAGCCAAAGCTTCCCCATCGATATCTTCAGCGATAATCAAAAGTGGTTTACCAGATTGTGCTACAGGCTCTAATACAGGAAGCAAGTCCTTCATAGTGGAGATTTTCTTGTCGTACAACAAGATGTAAGGGCGATCGAGTTCAGCTACCATCTTTTCAGAATCGGTAACGAAGTAAGGAGAGAGGTAACCGCGATCAAACTGCATACCTTCTACTACGTCTACGTAAGTATCAGTACCTTTAGCTTCTTCTACGGTGATAACCCCTTCTTTACCAACTTTCTCGAATGCTTGAGCGATAAGTTCTCCGATAGTATCATCGTTGTTAGCTGAGATAGAAGCTACTTGTCTAATTTTTTCAGAAGAAGAACCTACTTCTTTAGCTTGTTTAGCCAAGTGTTCTACGATTTTTACAACAGCTTTGTCGATACCGCGTTTCAAATCCATTGGGTTAGCGCCAGAAGCTACGTTTTTGAGTCCTTCTTTTACGATGGCTTGAGCCAAAACAGTAGCGGTAGTAGTACCATCACCAGCGAGGTCGTTAGTTTTAGAAGCTACTTCTTTTACCATTTGAGCACCCATATTTTCGAGAGCGTCTTCTAATTCAATTTCTTTAGCAACGCTCACCCCATCTTTAGTTACTTGAGGAGAACCGAATGATTTGCTAATAATTACGTTACGTCCTTTAGGACCTAAGGTTACTTTTACTGCATTAGCTAATGCATCAACGCCGCGTTTAAGACCTTCGCGAGCGTCTATATCAAATTTAATGTCTTTTGCCATTTTTTTTAATTTTTAATGTTTAGATTAGATAACTGCTAACACGTCGTTTTCACGCATAATGAGGTAGTCTTTACCTTCTAATTTGAGTTCAGTACCGGCATATTTGCCATAGAGTACAATATCACCTACTTTTAGGGTAACAGGGTTATCTTTAGTACCTGCACCTACGGCTACAACGGTACCTTTTTGAGGTTTTTCTTTTGCAGTATCAGGGATGATAATACCTGATGCAGTAGTAGTTTCGGCCACTGCGGGCTCAATCACTACTCTATCAGCTAAAGGTTTGATATTCAATTTTGCCATTATTGTTTAGTTTTTAATTATTTGTTTACTTAGAAAGTTAGGGATAAGAAGTTAGGTGTTAGAAAACTTTGACAAAGTTTTAAAAACCTTGTCAAAGTTCTGTTTTCAACCTTTTGTTTAGTATTTTAATTCCCTTTATAAAAAATCGAAGAGGATATTTCAGAAAGTGTGCCAATCTGAAATAACTGACTTTTTGTCAGTTTAGTTTCCTGTATTAGAAGATGTGGCAGGAGTAGCAGGCACTTGTTGAGTAGCGTTGTTGTTAGCGGGTGCTTGCTGATTGAGTTGGTTTACTGGAGCAGCGGGGGTGCTGCCATCTAATAATTTAGAGTCGCCAGTCACACCATTATTATTGTTGGCTATTAAGGTGTTAGCAATAAGGATAAGCACAGCTAAAGCAGTAGCAAAAGTCCAAGTACTGCGTTCGAGGAAGTCGCCTGTTTTCTTTACGCCTCCTACTACTTGGGTGTTACCTCCAAAAGTAGAAGAGAGTCCGCCTCCTTTAGGGTTTTGTACCATAATAACCAAAGCGAGTAGTAAACATACTATCACGATGAGCACTAAAAAGATGTTAAATGTTGTCATTTTTCTTATAAATTATTTTGCTGTAATTTTTTAATATTTTCTATTTGGGCTGCAAAGTAAGCACTTTTTTTTGGATTTTTCAAAATTAATATTTCATAAGCCTGAATAGCTTGTTTGAATTTACGCTGATTTACATATACTTGCGCCAATGTTTCGGTCATTAATTGTTTAGGGTCAGACTTTACTTCATCAGCTAAATTTACGTTGGATACATAATCTCTTGAGGCTTCAATCTTGGGATTGCTTTCTAAGAACTTATCGATGAGTTTAAATTTCTCGGCTACTTTATCGTCTTTGTAGGCGACTTCATTATGCTCTTCAGAGATGTTTTCTAACCATTGAGAGATGTTGTCAGCATCGGTTTTTGGTTTTTCTTCAGGTTCTTTAGCTATGAAAACATCGGCTAACTCTTGGTGATTTACCAAATCTTCAGGGAAGATAGGTTCTTCAAAAATTGATTTGTTAGGTAAGTCGGGGCGGTAGGATCGTGGTTCGTGGTCGATATAACTTACTTTTGGTGGGGTGTTTTCAGCTTCTTCAGCTTCTTTGCGTTCACGGGCTTTGCGAATGCGCTCAAAATCACGGCGCAATGCTGAAAAATCAGGAATAATAGTTTTAGAGTTGATAAAATCAAACAATACTGATCGGTCAGTTACGTGTACAGCAGCGAGTTTTAGAGCTTTGTTGTATTTGTAATTTCCTTCAGAATGCAATATTTTGAGTTGTAACACCCTTGCTGCTTGAAAATAAGGATATTCCTTCACTATTTCATCGAGTTCATATACTTGATCATCGTTGATAGTGTAGGGATGTCTAATAATCTCTATGAATTCCTTTACAGTCAATGTGCTAATTTGTCGATTTATCAATATGTCGATTTGTTGATTTACCAATCGGCGAGTGAGGCATTGAAAATATCTTGGGTGATACGTTCGAATATCTGTGGAATAGCCTCTCCTTTTACTGAACTCAACTGACTTGCAGCGGGGTAATCGTAGTAAAAAGAAAAGCGTTTTTCAAAGTCTTTTTTATCTTCTTTGTGATTGGTGAAGCGTACGTTTACGCTGATAGTAAGACGGTTTTGGGCGGCAGTTTGTCCTGAGGTAGCTGTCATAGGGGTAATGTTGAACTCTACAATTTCGCCTTCGTATACAAGGTCGCCATTGCGGTCGGTAAGGCTGAGGTTGGTTTGGTTGTTAATCAAATCTTGTAGGGCTATGGTAAAATCACGGTCGAGCCCAGGTTCTACTAAAGGTGCATCGTTACGGAAGAAGTTCACTTGAAAGGTTTTAGCATCGCCTGTGCTTCCTCCTGTGAAGTTGTAAATACCACAACTTACAGCAGTGAAAGCCAAGAGTATATATAAGAGATATTTCATTCTATCAATCAATTAGCGGGCAAAGATACGAAAATAATTACGAATGACAAATTACGAATGACGAATTTTTTTTACAAGCGCTTGAGGGCTTGCTTGATGATTTCTTCTACTGAAAGCTCTTTGTTGCTTGATTTGATAATGATATCGACTACTTTTTCGGCTTGTTTGCGCATAAAGCCCAATACTTCTAAGGCGGCAAGAGCTTCTTCTTTGTGGGTGCTTATAGTGTTCATAGGCACCTCTTCAAAGTCTTGAAGCTTGAGCATCTTGTCTTTGAGGTCGAGTACTACGCGTTGGGCTGTTTTAGCCCCTATGCCTTTTACTGCTTGAATGGTAGCAACCTCGCCATTGATGATAGCATTGCGCACTTGTGCAGCGGTCAGCGATGAGAGCATCGTGCGGGCAGTACTAGCACCTACTCCCGATACCGAAAGGAGCAATACAAACACTTCACGTTCGGCTTTGGAGAGGAAGCCATAGAGCGTGTGGGCGTCTTCTTTTATTTGCAAATAGGTGTATAGTTTAATGGCTTCGCCTTCGGGTAGTGCTGAATAAGTATTTAAGCTGATATTTACGAAATAGCCCACCCCGTGGCAGTCGATTACTACGTGAGTAGGGTTCTTTTCTACGAGTTTTCCTTGTAATTGTGTAATCATTAGTTTAATTTGCTAATTTGTCGATTTGCAAAAGTACAAATAATTAGAAAATTAGCAAGATTTTACGGGGTAGAAGTAAAAAACTTTGCCAAAGGTGCGAGCTGCATAGGCAGTCGTAACACGACGGGCAATTAACTTTGGCAAAGTGTGTGATTGTTCATTCTTAATTGTCAATTGTGAATTGAGAAAGTAGCTCTTCCGAGCGTTTGCGCCCTGCTAAATAGTGAGGGTCAAGCTCTATAGCTTTTTGTAGATAGGCTATGGCTTGCACGCGGTATTTGCGCTGAGGGTGTTGCTTTGCCCAAGCCCAATACACAAAACTCATTATCTTCCACGAAGCGTACTCGGGGTTTTGGGCTTCTTTTCGGATAATATTTTCAAAGTCAATTTTAGCTAAAGCACGCTTGCTGAAATAAAACCAAGGTAAGTTCTCGGCTACGCTACCGCGCATAAATTCAGGAAGATAGTGCACCTCTCCGTATTTTTTAATAGCCGTTTCAAAAAGCTTAAAACTCTTGCCGATAAGTGAGAGCTTGAAAGTTTCGCCAGCTACCAAAGCCATTGCCGAAGCCTTGTAAGAAAGGATAAAAGGTTGTAATGCCTCAGGTGTTTCGGGATTGGCTTTGCATTCTGATAAAATAGTGAGACTCTTTTGCGCATAGCCTTTGTACTGCTTGCTAAAAAAGCCTAAATTTAGGGCTACTTCGTGATAGATAATTCCTAGGCGCACTTTGTTCAGAAGGGAAGGGTTTTCCTTGTAATCAGTTTCTACTTCAGGAAGTTTGGCTTGCAAAAGGTCGTTGTCGATGAATTCCATTACATCGTCTAAGGCGATTTGATAATCATTAAGTGTTTTCATTACGCGTTCTTTTTTAAATTTGGGGCAAAAGTACGGCGCAATGAGCTCCTCACTCGTTGACTTAAGTTAAGATTTTTTTGTGTGTATACGTTTTTGCAATCGGCTTAAACTTTCAGGGCTGATACCTAGTAGATTGGCAATGTACTTCTGTGGTACTCGCTGAAAGAGTTCAGGGCGTGAGTGCAACAGATGCTGAAAGCGCTCTTCGGGTTTATCGGCAGCAAGATACATAGCGGTATCGGTGGCGCGCTGCAAGATTTGTTCTGCCATCAACCTGCCGAAAGTCTCAAAGTTGTGGTGCAGAGCATAAAGGGCAAAGAGTTGTTCTTTACTGATACAATAAACGGTGGTCTCGTCTAAGGCTTGCAACGACAGATTGGAAGGGGTACCGTTATTAAAACTCATAAAAGCAGTTGTCCATTGATTTTCAAGTGAAATATCACAGGTCTTCTCCGTTCCATCATCTTTGGTGTGAAAATGGCGCACACAGCCTTTCTCTATGAAAAATAGGTGTTTGCAAGGTTGAGGAGCTTCTAAAAGCATTGTTTTTTTAGCAAAGATGCGCTCTTCAAAAAAATGGTCTACCGCGCTGAGTTCTTCCTCAGTAAAAGGAAGAGCTTGCCGAAAATGATTTTTTAAAGAATCGTACATATTTGTTTATATAGCTAATGATATTTTACTTGTTGTAATAAAAATGTACAACATTATGTTTATTTTCGTCTCCTTCTGTAGTCATTGCTCTGAAACCACAACAATACTGAGCGCTGAACATTGTATAACAAGCGAATACTTGATATTCAAAACCATAGATTTTCTTAGTTTTTTGCTTAGGAGTACTCACCCATACAGTATCTTCTAATGCAATAGAGTGTTCTAAATAATAATCTCTATAGGTTTGATAATTTTTTTGAGTAGGAACGGTGTCACGAATAGTTTCTGTATTACCGTTGCGATAATGCTTAATTTTAATCTCAATGGGGAGCAAAGTGTCTTTAGTATAGTCGTGAAAGTATATTGCAAATCCATTGATATGCGTTTTCTGAGCGCACTCTTCGGTAGCACGCCTGATGCTTTCTTTCTTTTGTTTTTCTCGCCATGCATCACAAGAGGTGAAGGTTAAAACTACAATGAAAGTAATAAAATATGAGAGTCTGTTCATAATTTTTATTTTGAAAGGACAAAAGTACAAATAATTAGTTAATTAGCAAGGTTTTAGTGGCTACCTACACATCACACTAATTACTCTTTCCTCCCCTTTTTCGTTGATAATCCTCAGTGTGTGGTCGCCTTTGGAAGCAAAGATATTCATTTCGTGAAAGGTTTCGGTGGTGCCGAGAAAAGCATCGTCTAAATACCAAAAAACCTTGACTTCGCGATTGACAGCCTTTGCTGTAAAGGGTTGTTGCTCGCCTCCAAAAGTTTTAGTGGTGTAGAGTACGCTTTGGTGTTTGGGGTAAACGAAATCCAAGCCCCTTTGCAGATTGCCTTGTGTGCAATCGGGACGTAGGGGGGGAAGTGGCTTGTAGTGAATGTGTTGCTGTTTGTAATACCATTCCATTACGGGAGGTAACACGAACCACGCTTTGTTTACAATGTTTTGTGGAGACTCGCACGAGGTGTTTACTTGGTACTGCTCATCACGGTCGAGGTGTACGAGCTTATGATAAGGACATTGCCCCACTTCCTTGGGAGCGAGAGTGCTGAGTACTGTTTGCTTAGGGCATTCGGGTTTGGCAAGGAAACCAGAATTGGCACAGACGGATACCTCGCGCAGGTCGTCTAAGGGTTCTGAAAACCACGAAGTAGGAGGGAGGGCGTTGAAGATACTGAACATCACCGGAGCGGCATAGGTAGCCCCTGTGAGGGTGGGACGTCCTTCGCCTGTGGCATTGCCTACCCACACCGCCACCACATATTGAGGCGTAGCACCAATCGCCCACGCATCTTTATTGCCAAAGCTGGTACCCGTTTTCCACGCTATCTTGCGCGACGACTCGTAGTAGCGCCACGCTATATCATCGGTAGGGCGGTTCACTTCCTTCATTGCACTGAACATCTTGTAGAGCGCTCCCGCCCTAAGTGTAGGTAGTTCGCGAGTGTTTTTTCCGAAATCTAAGGGGGCAGTATCGGTATAACGCAAGTGCTGAAATTCCTTAGTACGATAGTGCTGAGTGCGCGCAAAGACTTCCGTTTCCGAAGCCAGATTGGTATACGCCTGAGCCAAATCCCACAGATTGCTCTCGGCACCTCCGAGTATAATGGAAAGACCATAATGGTCGGGGTGGCGGTTGATGTTTTTCAGTTGCAAGTGTTGTAAGACATCGTAGAAACGATAGGTAGTAAACTGCTTTAAGAGCCATACAAACGGAATGTTTAGCGATTTGGCTAAAGCCATATCGGCAGAGACAGCACCTTCAAAACTATTGCTAAAATTCTGAGGTGAATAGCCTCCTATTTGAGTAGGGACATCGGGTACTAACTGGGTGGGGAGGAGTTCTCCCTCGTGCAACATCGCTGCATAGAGAAAAGGTTTGAGCACACTACCCGTACTGCGAGGAGCGTGCACGATATCCACATCTTTTTGATGGTCGGTATCGGTAGGGGTATTGCCTACGTAGGCGAGCACTTTGCGCGTTTTTACCTCTACCACCAAAGCTGCTATATTGTAGATTTCAGATTGCGAGTAGTGGGTGTAATACCCAGCTACAAGACTGTTTACCTTCTCTTGCAAGTTTAACGACACCGTAGAGCTAATGCGCTCGCCTTCTTGGGTTTTAGAAGCAAAAATAAGCAGGTGAGGTGCGAGTTGAGGAATAGGGTGAGGTTCAGCAGGAAGAGGCTCGAGGAGCGCCAAATCGTATGTTTCCTTATCGATGATATTTTTAAGGAGGAGTTTGTAAAGCAACGCATTGCGTTTCTGCAAGAGACGTTCTTGGTTCTTACCAGGAAAGATGAGACTGGGAGCATTAGGCAAGACTGCTAATGTAGCCGATTGTGCCCACGAAAGCTGATGAGGAGCGACACCAAAGTAACGCCAGGCTGCCATATCGAGTCCCACAACGTTGCCACCAAAGGGCGCGTGAGAGGCGTAGAGTTTGAGGATGCTCTCCTTAGAATAACGGAACTCCAAGCGGGTAGCCCATATCATTTCGATGAGTTTCTCGAAATAAGTGCGCTGTTGGTGCTCACGAGCAATGCGTATCACCTGTTGGGTGAGCGTGCTGCCCCCGCGCTGTACTTTACCACTGCTCACATTGCGATAGAGAGCCTTGACTACCGATATGGGATTTACCCCCCAATGGTAATAAAAATGAGCATCTTCGAACTGCAATACTGACATTTTAAAGCGGTAGGGCACACTGTCTACTTCGGGGAAGCGCCATTGTCCGTCGTCCGCAATCTTAGCCCCAAGTAATTTACCCTCGCTACTTTCCAACACCGTGGCATAAGGTTGTGGGAAGAGCTGACGAGGTAGACAGAAAGCATACCACACAAGGCAGCATAACAGTATTGCTGTTTTGATAGGGTGCTTGCGGACTTTTTGTTTTAGAAAATGAAAGGTATGTAAAAGACGTTTTTTCATAAAATCGCGCAAATATAAGGAAAAGTTTTTATATTTTGCCTAAAGAGAGCACCATTGAGTGTCCGCCACCTACCACTTGCTGTGCGTTTTTGATATATCTAAAAGGAAGTATGTGGTCGTTATCGCCGTGGTAGTGAATAAAATTCGTAGGGATTTCAGTATTTTGCCACCCTATAATAGCATTTATCGCCCAACGCAAAAAAGAAGTAGGAGTCTCTTCTAAAATACTTTTTAGCAGGGCTTTATCTTCAGGAGTATCTACTCCAAACAACCAATAAGTGAATGCATTAGCTCTCTTCATCAGTGAATAAGGAAAAAATTTGTGTAAGCGCAATCTTCCTAAAAAACGGTACGATAGAGGCAGTTCATCACGTGTTTTTGCTGAGGAAATCAAAATCACCTTTTCTACGGGTAATATTTTAGCGATTTCTACAGCCACCATCCCCCCGAAAGAGAGTCCCACAAGCACAGAATAAGGAGCCGTAATTCGTTGAGCGATGCGCTGGGCGTATTGAGCAAGTGTTTCAGTAGCCAAAGGCGGTATCCATTGGATATGTTCTACTTCAGCATCGCCGAATGATAGGTTTTTAAAGACCCTTTCATCAGCGCCCAAACCACTGAAAACATAATATTTTTGAGCCATAGAAAAATGATTTAGATAGGCAAAGATAAAGAAAAGTTTGGTAATATGAGTTTTAACATAAAATATTTGGAAGAGTAATAAAAGCTAATTATCTTTGCAGCGTGAAAAAAATACCACAATGGCTACCAACAGAATATCATCAAAGATTTTTTACTTCTTAATAATTTAAGAAATTATGCCTACCATTTTTGACCATTTTCAGAACCTTACTCTTACCGATGACCAGCATAATGCATTGGAAAAGATAACTGAGTTTCTCAACTCGGATGCTAAAATATTTATCCTAAAAGGATATGCGGGTAGTGGTAAAACTACCTTACTAAAAGGATTAGTAAAATACTTACAAGAAGAGAAAAAACAGTGCCAAGTAATGGCACCAACGGGTCGTGCAGCTAAAATTCTACGAAAAAAAGTAGGACAAGGGGCAACTATTCATAAAAGTATTTATAAGTTTGACCGTCTTGAAAATGATGAAAATACTTATGAGTATATTTATCCCATCAGACTTGAAGAAGATAGTGAAAGACGGGTTTTTATTGTAGATGAGGCTTCTATGATCTCTAATAAAGAAAGTAAACAGGAGTTTTTTCAGTTTGGTACTGATATACTTCTCCAAGACTTACTTACCTTTAGCAGAGTAAAACAATCTGCTAATAAAATTATTTTTGTAGGCGACCCTGCTCAGTTACCACCTGTTACTGATGAAACTTCTTACGCTTTGGAAGCTACTTTTTTTGAAAATGAAGGATTGAAGGTAATGCAGGCAGAGATGACACAAGTAGTACGCCAAACCGATAATCTGATACTTAAGAATGCTACTAAGATTCGAAACTTGATAGAACTAAAGAAAAAAACAGAATTAGCATTTGATTATGATGATACTTTCATCAAAATAGAAAGTAAAGAAATAGCAGAACTTTATACTGACTTATTCCCGATGCCTGAGTTAGGACAAGGTGTAGTAATTGCTTTTTCAAATGGACAATGCTTACATTATAACTTAAGCATCCGTTCTAAAATATATCCTAACAGCCCTAATATTGTAACAGGTGATATTTTGCTTATTAATCAGAATTGTCGCGTACAAGGAATTGATGTTTTTAATGGTGATATGTTACAAGTGATTGATGTAAGTGATTACATTATAACACATCCTAAAATTCGTGTATTCGATAATAAGGAGGTATGTTATGTTGATCTGTATTTCAGAAAAGTGAGAATTAAATTAGAAGAAACTGATAAAGAATTAGAATGCTATATTATAGATTCTTTACTTAATTCTACAGCTCGCGATTTGACACCTATTGAGAAGAAAGCTTTGTATATTGACTTTGTTATACGTTTTAGAGAAGAAAATAAAGGAAAATATAAAGAAGATTCCAATGAATTCAAAGAAGCACTTAAAAATGATTTATTTTTCAATGCTTTGCGTGTAAAATACGGCTATGCAATTACTTGTCATAAAGCACAAGGGGGAGAATGGGATACTACCTTTGTAGACTATTATGGGCGTACAGGGCTTAACAATGACGCCTTACGCTGGAGCTATACGGCTACTACACGAGCTGTAAATAAATGCTATGCAGCAAATGCACCCCATACCACTTGTTTCTCTTCCTTTCAAATAAATCAAATAGGAGCTATATCTAAAATGCCTAATGAAACATTTAGTTTAAAAAATGTACTTCTATCTCCTTTTCATACTGAAGGACAACATCGTGTTAAAAGTTTAAAATACTGGGAAATTATAGCTAACTTGGAGAATACACCTTACAAAGTGGAAAGAGTAGAAAGTAAAGGAGATTATCAAGAACGTTACACAATCAGTAATGGAGAACAGATAGATACTTTTGATGCCTTTCATTCAGGTGCAGGTGTTTTTAATGATTTTAAGCCTTTACACTACAATGCTACAGCTTGGCAAGCTGAGGTATTAACATTGCTTAATAAACCTAATACTGATGTTATATTTGAAATAGATTACACACCTTCTACTCCTCTTTTTGAGAAACTCTACGGACTAATGCGGTCTGTTTGTGAAGACACTGAGGTTATGATCACCAATATAGAAGAAAAGCCAGCTAACTATATAGTGCTTTACTGTTTGAAAACCGATAATGGAAAAGGGGCATACATACAATTTTATTTTAACAATAAAGAACAACTTACAAGAGCTATGCCTAAATCTATGAATGGGACTAATGACCAAAAATTACAATTATTAATCCAAAAACTAAAAGAATATGTCCTCTAATCAAATAAAAGAACACCGAAAAGCAGGAAGATTGCAAGAAGCCTATACTATGGCTTTAGATGAATACAACAAAGCTCCTTTTGATATTTACAAAAAGAGAGCCTTAGGATGGGTGTATTATGATTATGCTAAAAAAGCAGTTGAAGAAAATAATTTAAATGCGTTCTTAACCAATGTGCAAAATCTCAAGAAACTACAGTTTCCTCCTAATGAAGTGGATATTTTTAACAATTTGCTTTGGCAGTATATCAAAATGTTTTCAGCTCTTCGTAAACAAGGAAATGTAAATTATCAACAGGCTAATCTATTGTTTGATAGTCTAAAAGGTATCTATTTTACTCTTCCATCAGAGGCATTTTCTGCTTTGATAGAGCAGTTACATAAAACGTATAAGAATTCTTATCAGTATATAGAGGTAATAGCTGGTTGCTTAAACTTCTTACGTCCTGAAGACTTCTTATCTAAAGACTATAATGGTAGGAAAATGATGCCTTTAGCAGAACAAATATATATTGCCTACAGCAAAAAAATATCGCAAGGTGATGCAGTGCCTAATGAATTTGGATTTGTAGAGTATAAGGTTAACAAAGAACATATTAGAAGTTTTTTACCTACCTTAACCCAATGGATAGAAGCACACCCTAATTATATTTTTCTTCCATACTTTAAAACTAAAATGGAATTGGAGTTGCTTTCAAATAAGGAAGAGGTTTTAGATACTTTCTTGCCATTTGCTAAGAAGAAACAAAATGACTTCTGGGTATGGCAATTAATGAGTGAAATAATGACTGATAAAGGACTGTCATTTGCTTGTTTGTGTAAAGCCTTAACTTTGAGAACTCAAGAAGGTTTTTTAGGAAAAATACGTGTACTTCTTGCTAAAGAACTTATAGAAAGAAAATTGTTCAATGAAGCACGTACTGAAATAGAATTTGTTTTAAAAGAAAAACAAGAAAGCAATCATAAAGTACCTATAGAAATACAAAAATGGCAACAAGAGTCTTGGTATACACAAGCTCAACCTTTGAAAAATAATTATGTCTTGTATAATCAGTATAAAAGTCAAGCAGAAGCCTTGTTCTATCAAGATACTCCTGAAGAGATGGTACTTATAACGAGTGTAAATGAGGAGAAAAAAATAGCTAATTTCATAAAAGATATTTCTAAAAGTGGCTTCTTTAAGTATGACAAAATTCTGAAAACGCTTAAAAAAGGAGAAGTATTAAAAGTGAGATTAGAAGCTTTTGATGAGTTTAAAAAAGCTTATAAGCTTCTTTCAGCTCAAAAAGGAAATGAGGATGATTGTGAAGCTGTAAAAATTGTAGAAGGAAAACTCAAAATTATCCCCTCTGGAGCTGGTTTTGTTGGAGATGTTTTTGTTCATAAAAAACTTATTGAGAAAAATCAATGGGAAAATAACCAAACAATAAAAGCTAAAGCTATTCTTTCATTTGATAAGAATAAAGATAAATGGGGATGGGCTCTACAGTAATACCACTCAAAATTTAAAATTATTCCCTACCTTTGCCCTCACAAAATAAACTCTTATCTCTTACCTCTTATCTAAACGAAAATGTATTTAATATTCGATACTGAAACCACGGGTTTACCCCGCCGTTGGGATGCCCCCCTTACCGATAGTGATAACTGGCCTCGCGCCGTGCAGATTGCTTGGCAATTGCACGACCAGTGGGGCGCACTCATAGAACATCAGGACTTTTTGATAAAGCCCGATGGCTTTGATGTGCCTTATGATGCCGAAAAAGTACACGGTATCTCTACCCAATTAGCAGAAGCACAAGGGGTACCTATTGCCGAGGTGTTCAAAGCGTTCAACGAGGCACTCAGCAAGGCAAAATACGTGGTAGGACAAAACATAGGCTTTGATATCAATATTATGGGGGCTGAGTTTCACCGCTATGGGGTGGAGAGTCCGCTTACGCAGATGCCCGTAATCGACACTTGTACTGAGGCAACTGCCAACCTCTGTCAGATAGCTGGCGGAAAAGGAGGACGCTATAAGTTGCCCACCCTCACCGAGTTGCACTCTTTCCTCTTTGGCGTACCCTTTGCCGAGGCGCACAATGCCACTGCCGACGTGGAAGCAACTACGCGCTGTTTCTTTGAATTGATACGGTGCGGTGAAGGCTTTCAAGAAGGTACTTTTAGCAACGACTATATCAAAGAATTTCAAGGGCATCACACCTCGCCTATAGGTCTTATCGGACTCAAACACGTGAACCTCAAAGAGGCTTCCGATGCCTTGCGAAAAAGCAGTAGCACTGCGCAAACTACCGAACCTCACGCCGATGCTTCATTGTTAGAAAATGCGGTGTTTGCCCATTTGCACAACCACACACAACACTCTATATTACAATCTACTACGTCTATAAAAGACCTCGTAAAAATCACTGCCAAAGAGAAGATGCCTGCCGTGGCGCTTACCGATAGTGGCAATATGATGGCTGCCTTTCACTTTGTGCAAGCCGTACAAGGGCATAACAAAGAAGCGGACGCTAAAAACAAAGAGGCTCAAGAAAAGGGCGAAACCCCTACCGAAACGCTCATCAAACCTATTATAGGTTGTGAGTTCAATATCTGTGAAAATCACTTAGATAAAACCCGACAAGACAACGGCTACCAAGTGGTGATTTTAGCTAAAAACAAACAAGGCTATCACAATCTTACTAAAATGGCTTCTATCGCTTCTACTAAGGGCTTTTACTATGTACCTCGTATAGATAAGGCGATTGTAGAGCAGTACAAAAGCGACCTAATAATACTCTCAGGAGGTATGAATGGCGAAGTGCCATCAAAAATATTAAACATTGGTACCAAGCAGGCGGAAGAGGCGCTCTTGTGGTGGAAAGAGCAGTTCGGCGAGGATTTCTATTTAGAGATGATGCGCCACAACCAAGAAGATGAAAACCGCGTAAACGAAACCCTTGTAGAGTTTTCTAAGAAATACGGGGTGAAACTCATTGCTACTAACAATACCTTTTATCTACATAAAAAAGATGCCAATGCCCACGATATTCTATTGTGTGTGAAAGATGGCGAAAAGCAGAAAACACCTATTGGGCGCGGTCGTGGCTATCGTTTTGGAATGCCTAACAACGAGTATTATTTCAAAACTACCACAGAAATGAAGGCGCTCTTCAAGGATATTCCTGAGGCGATTCTCAATATTCAAGAAATTATCGACAAGGTAGAACCCTACGGATTGGTGCGTGATATCCTCTTGCCTAAGTTTGATATACCCGAAGAATTTCAGGTGGAAGACGACCCTACAGGCAAAAAAGGAGAAAACAACTATTTGCGTCATCTTACTTATGAAGGGGCTAAACGCAAATATCCTGAAATTACCGATGAGGTGCGGGAGCGTTTGGATTTTGAGCTTTCTATTATTGAAAAAACAGGTTACCCAGGTTACTTCCTTATCGTACAAGATTTTATCGCCGCAGCGCGGAAGATGGGTGTATCGGTAGGCCCTGGTCGTGGGTCGGCTGCAGGATCGGCAGTGGCGTTTTGTTTGGATATTACCAATATGGATCCTATTAAGTACGACCTCCTCTTTGAGCGTTTCCTCAACCCCGACCGTGTGTCTATGCCCGATATTGATATCGACTTTGAGGACTCAGGTCGCCAAGATGTTATCAACTATGTGATTGACAAGTATGGTGAGAGTCAGGTAGCGCGGATTATTACCTATGGTAAAATGGCTGCTAAATCGGCTATCAAAGATACGGCTCGTGTATTAGATGTACCTCTACAAGAGTCGAATAGATTAGCAGGATTGGTGCCTAATGGAGTGTCATCTTTAGGGAAGATGTTCGGTTGGGACGATAAAACCCTCAAAGAAAAAGTGCGCAGTGAAGAACTGCCAAAAGTAGACGAACTGAAACGTCTTTTGGCAGGAGAAGGGGAGGAGGAGAGTACTCAAACCATTCAGCAGGCAAATATTATTGAAGGTTCGGTGCGCAACACGGGTATCCACGCTTGTGGGGTAATTATCACCCCCGATGATATCACCAACTTTGTGCCGGTAGCTTTAGCCAAAGATTCCGACCTATTTGTGACTCAGTTCGATAACTCGGTAGTAGAGAGCGCAGGGTTGCTGAAAATGGACTTCTTGGGGCTCAGTACCCTCACACTTATCAAAGATACTATTGAAAATATCAAACAAACGCATAATATAGAGCTGGATGCAGAGGCTTTTCCGCTCGACGATAAAAAGACTTACGAACTCTTCCAGCGCGGTGAAACGGTCGGGATTTTCCAATACGAGTCCACCGGTATGCAGAAATATATGCGAGAGCTTAAACCTACCGTCTTTGCCGACCTTATCGCGATGAATGCTCTCTACCGTCCAGGCCCATTGGAGTACATTCCTAGTTTTATCAAGCGGAAACACGGTATTGAGCCTATTGAGTACGACCTCCCCGATATGGAGGAATACCTCAAAGAAACTTATGGAATTACCGTTTATCAAGAGCAGGTGATGTTGCTATCGCAGAAATTGGCAGGTTTTACCAAAGGTGAAGCCGACGTGCTCCGTAAGGCGATGGGTAAGAAACAAATAGCCGTGCTAGCCAAGATGAAACCTAAGTTCATTACCCAAGCCTCCGAAAAAGGTCACGACGCCCAAAAACTCGAAAAGATATGGGCAGACTGGGAGAAGTTTGCCGCTTATGCGTTCAATAAATCGCACTCCACCTGTTATGCGTGGGTGGGGTATCAAACTGCTTACCTCAAAGCCAATTACCCTGCCGAGTATATGGCAGCGGTATTGTCTAATAATATGAACGACATCAAAACGATTACTTTCTTCCTCGAAGAGTGTCACCGAATGGGTATCAAGGTGTTACCTCCTGATGTAAATGAATCGTTGTACAAATTTACCGTAAATAAAAATGGTGATATACGCTTCGGTATGGGGGCTGTAAAAGGGGTAGGAAAAGCTGCTGTCGATACGATTGTAGAACAACGCCAAGAGCGTCCTTATACCTCTATTTTCGATTTGGCAAAACGTGTAGATTATAAGAGTATCAACAAAAAAGCCTTTGAAAGTATCGCCTTGGCAGGAGGTTTTGACTCGTTTACCAATGTACACCGCGCTCAGTACTTCCACGCCGAAGCCGATGGTATTCCATTCCTCGAAAAAGCCATTCGTTTTGGTACCAAATACCAAGAGAGTAAGAACTCTGCCCAAATGAGTCTCTTTGGAGGAGAGAGTGAAGTAGATATTCCCGAACCTGCGGTACCTAAGTGTGAAACGTGGGGCAACCTTGAGCAGTTGCGCCGTGAAAAGGAGGTGGTAGGTATCTATATCTCAGGACATCCGCTCGACGATTTCAAACACGAATTACACAATTTCTGCAATATCAGTCTATCGGAATTGCAAGACTTACAACCTTTTATCAATCGCGAACTTACAGTAGCGGGTATGGTAGCCGACTTGCAACATCGTACGGCTAAGAACGGAAAAGGGTACGGCTTTCTCACCCTTGAGGATTACGACGGCTCTTACGAGTTTAAACTCTTTGGAGATGATTATTTGAACTATCAAAAGTATATGGTATCTGGAGCGTTTTTGTATGTCAAATTCAAAGTAGTAGAAGGATTCCTCAATAGAGAAACCAACCAAAGAGGCGAACCTCGTATACAGTTTATGCAAATGATGCAGTTACAAGATGTAATGGAAAGTCTTGCTAAGAAACTTACTTTGCACGTAAATATTAAGGATATTACCCCAAAATTCATTACCGATTACAGAGATTTACTGCAAAAACACAAAGGTAACCAGCCTATTTATTTTGTGGTACATCATCAAACAGAGAATATCCATCTCAATATGGAAAATGGCAATTTAAAAGTAGCGATTACCAAATCTTTCTTAGACGATTTAGATAATTTATTAGCTCAATACAATCTCAACGATCGCCGTATCGAGAAAATTGTAGCTAAAAAAGCTGAAGAAACTCACGATGACGAGGAAATGGCAATAGAAGATTTAGGACTTTCTGATTAAAAAAATCTTCCTCATTCCTTGCTATTTGTTAATTATTTTGTACCTTTGCGCTCAAATTAAGGAAATAGCACAATGAAGTATCAACAAAAGAAAAAAGCAGTATTACTCCTTGCCGATGGCACTGCCTTTTATGGCAAAAGTGTTGGTTATGAAGGCACTGCTTTTGGCGAAGTGTGTTTCAATACAGGTATGACGGGCTATCAAGAAATTTTTACTGATCCCTCATACTTTGGTCAGATTATGGTTACTGCCAATGCTCATATTGGTAATTATGGCATTGCCGCCGATGATTACGAATCAAGTGGTATGAAAATTGCAGGGCTGGTTTGCAGAAATTTTAGTTATGATGCCTCCCGCCCCCTTGCTGAGGAAACCTTAAAAGATTTTTTAGACCGTAACCACTTAGTAGCTATTTGCGAAGTTGATACACGTGCTTTAGTCAGCTACATTCGCGACAATGGCTCAATGAATGCTGTTATTTCCACTGAAACTGATGATTTAGCACTACTCAAAGCTCGTTTACAAGAGGTTCCTAATATGAAAGGTTTAGAATTGGCATCAAAAGTGTCAGTTACTGAACCTTATTTTTTTGGCAATCCTGAAGCGAAGTACAAAGTAGCAGCACTCGATTTTGGCATCAAGCGAAATATCTTGCGCAACTTGGCAGCCCGTGATATGTACATCAAAATATTCCCGTACAACACGCCTTTAGCTGAGCTTAAAGCATGGAATCCCGATGGCTATTTCTTGTCTAATGGACCTGGCGATCCCGAACCGCTTACCGAGGTCATTGCTCAAGTAAAACAAATGATTGATGAGGATTTACCTATTTTTGGCATTTGCTTAGGGCATCAAATTATTGCATTAGCCAATGGCATTAGTACTTATAAAATGCACAACGGTCACCGCGGTATCAACCACCCCGTGAAAAATTTGCTTACCGGTAAGGACGAGATTACCTCACAAAACCACGGTTTTGCGGTGAATAGAGCAGAGGCAGAAGCTAATCCTAATGTCGAAATCACCCATACCCACCTAAACGACAATACTGTAATGGGATTGCGAGTAAAAGGGAAGAAATGTTTCAGTGTGCAGTATCACCCCGAAGCCGCTCCAGGCCCCAACGATGCTACCTATTTGTTCGACCAATTTGTAGAAATGATAACTAAAAAATAATAATGAAAGAATTACTTACACCACAAGCACTGCTCACTAATCTAAAAGATGTACGTGCCCTCACCCGCAAAGTGATTGAGGCTTTCCCCGAGAAAGACCTCTTTGAGTTCAACATTGCAAACTTGCGTCCGTTTTCAGAAATGGTAGAAGAGTTTTTGAGAGTTATGGACTATCTTTTTAAAGAAAGATTTCAGGAGCAACACACGCTTTTCTTAGAAGGAGACTTTCCTACTACCAAAGCGGAAGTATTGACTTTGTGGGACAGAGCTACTGAAATTCTCGACCGTGAATGGCAAAAAGTAGGTGATTATACCCAACCGTTTACTATTTATCAAATGACTTTCAGCTTTGCCCAATGGATATTATACTTCATTGAAAACGAGAGTCACCACCGCGGACAAGGCTATACTTACCTCCGCGCTTTAGGTATTCAACCGCCTTTCTTTTGGGGAAGAGAAAGCTTTGGTAATTAGCAAATGAGAAAATTAGTAAATTAACGTCAGTTCGATATAACAGAATATTGATTTACAGTTTTGTAACATAATATATTCACAAAATAATTCACCGTCAGGTGAAAATTCGTGAGATAATAAAAAAATAAGGACTTTTAAGCACTCCCAAATTCGTGAAAATTCGTGTAATTCGTGGGAAATTAAAAATATTTTGCTAATTGTTAAATAATTACTTATGCCGAACTCACGTTAAATTAACGTCAGTTCGATATAACAGAATATTGATTTACAGTTTTGTAACATAATATATTCACAAAATAATTCACCGTCAGGTGAAAATTCGTGAGATAATAAAAAAATAAAGACTTTTATGCACTCTCAAATTCGTGAAAATTCGTGTAATTCGTGGGAAATTAAAAATATTTTGTTGATTGTTAAATAATTACTTATGCCGAACTCACGTTAAATTAACATCAGTTCGATATAACAGAATATTGATTTACAGTTTTGTAA
>NZ_JAESPJ010000031.1:0-46935 GCF_016806945.1 Capnocytophaga genosp. AHN8471 | reverse complement strand
CCCCTATCCCCTATCCCCTGACCCCTATAACTAATCCCTATCTCTTCATAAAATCTTTCAATTAGAAAACTATTTACAATCTTCAAAAACATCCTACTTTTGCACCCGTAAAACAGAACATAAAAACACAAGATAATATGTCATTTGTAGGAAAACAATTCCCCAATATCGAGGTAAACGCAATGAGCGACCTCGGCGATACATTCAAAATCAACGTGCTTTCTGAAGCCGTAAACAGTAAAAAGAAAGTTCTTCTTTTCTGGTATCCAAAAGATTTTACTTTCGTATGCCCTACCGAGCTCCACGCTTTCCAAGAAGCCTTAGCCGAGTTCGAAAAACGCAACGTAAAAGTAATAGGTGCCTCTTGCGACACTGCCGAAGTACACTTCGCGTGGCTCAACACCCCTAAAAACAACGGTGGTATTGAAGGCGTTACTTACCCTATCCTTGCCGATAGCAACCGTAACCTCGCTCGCACTTTAGGTATCCTCGACTCTCGTGAAATTTACGACGAAACTGCCGATGCTTACCTCCTCGAAGGTGACGATGTAACTTTCCGCGCTACTTACCTTATCGACGAAACAGGTAAAGTATTCCACGAAAGTATCAACGATATGCCTTTAGGTCGTAACGTAAAAGAGTACTTGCGCCTTGTAGATGCTTACACTCACGTACAACAACACGGCGAAGTTTGCCCAGCTAACTGGGAAGAAGGTAAAGACGCTATGAATGCCGATCGTAAAGGCGTAGCAAGCTATTTAGCTTCTCACTAAAAAACTGAAAACTTGATCATTGTAAATAAGCATTGACTAAAAAACTCAACACTATTTTTTCATCACTATGACAGAACTTACTCAAGACAATTTGCAAGAAATCGTAGCTGCCAATCCCCTCGTATTCGTACAATTCGGCGCAGGATGGTGCGGTAACTGCAAAATCATAAAACCAAAATTCAAAAAGTATGCAGCCGAAACCCCTAACGCTACTTTTGTATATGTAGATGCTGAGGCTTTCCCAGAGTCACGCAAACTCGCCAAAGTGGATAACTTGCCTACATTTGCCGCTTTCAAAAACGGTAATTTGGAAAAACAATTGCAAACTAACAAAGCCGAACTCTTAAAAGAATTTATAGATGAGATTACCGGTAATTAAACATATCGTTCAGTTTATCGAGAACAACGACCAAGATTACGTGAATGAGACCATCGAAACTCTCGAAAATCTCATAGAATGCGAACATCTCAAAGATGAGGAGTTAGACGTAATCGGCGAATTGCTCTCCAATTTCTACGGAGCTATCGAAGTTGATAACCTCATCAAGCAAGGTACTCCACAAAAAGAAGCCCTCAACACCTTTATGAAGCGCGTTGTAGGCTCAATCGACAAGTAAAATTATTATTATTTCTTTCACTAACTAAAAACGAAAAAGCCGTTCAGAGGGGTCTGAACGGCTTTTTCAATTCCCCAATTCTCTAATCCCTATTTGCTAATTCTCTAATTTGCTAATTTGCTAATTCCCTAATCCCCACCCTCTTATCTCTTATCTCTTACCTCTTGCCTCAAAAAACTTTTGCATATCTCAAATATTTGTCGTAATCTTGCCCCCGAAATAATGTCAGCTCGATATAACAGAATATTGATTTACAGATTTGTAACATAATATATTCACAAAATAATTCACCGTCAGGTGAAAATTCGTGAGATAATAAAAAATAAAGACTTTTATGAACTCCCTATTTCGTGAAAATTCGTGTAATTCGTGGGAGATTTAAAATATTTTACTGATTGTTAAATAATTACTTACGTCGAACTCACGTTAAAATAAACAACGCACAACTAACGATCAAATAGTAATAACCAAATAAATATAAAAACAAATGAAAAAACTTTTTATCATTGCAGCAATGGCTGTAGCGGCAATCACTACCGCCAACGCCCAAGAATTCAAAGTAGGAGCTAAAGCAGGCTTCTTATTGTCAAGCGTTTCCGAACCTGAATATTCAATAATTGGTACAGGAACCGCTAAATTTAATACTGCTTACAGACCTGGTTTTCACTTTGGAGCTTTTATTGAATATGGCTTCAACGAAAAACTATGGGTAGAAGCTGGTATAGACTATGCTTTCCAAGGAGCCAATTTAAAATCACTTGAAGTTAGCGCTGGTCCCCTTTCTGGAAAAGTAGATTTAAACAGTAGTAGTAAATTGGCTATACAGCAGCTTAATGTCCCTCTTTGGTTTAAATACGATATCAATGGGTTCCGCCCTAAAGTAGGAGTAAACTTAGGTTTCCTATCAAAAGTAGAATTTGAAGCTGAGCCTGCTAATAACTCTAATCTTATTAGCAAACTTAATTACTCCCTTACCCCTGATAAAAACTTTGATTTAGGGTTAGGCTTTGGTGCTGAATACAACTTAGATTCAGGACTCTTCTTCGATGCTACCTTCAATTTAGGACTCACAGAGTTATCTACTAAAGATTACTCAAAAGATGGTAAAAATTGGGTTCCTATGAAATTCAAAAACCGCGTATTCCAAATTGGTGTAGGTTACAAATTCTAAAACTAAACCACACAAATAATAATGATAAAGAGGCTGTCCTAAAAGTCTAAAAATCGCTTTTACATCATAAACTTTGTCAAAGTCCCAAAACTTTGACAAAGTCTATAAACCTGATAATCAATCACTTTTAGAGTATATTATGTAGGGGCGTTTTGCAAATGCCTCCTCAAAAAAACTTTTCGGACAGCCCCTTTCTATAACAATCCCTCTATCCGAGATTTTCCTAGTTTCTCTGAGACACTCCCCCTTCATCACAACATCACCGTCAGGTGAAAATTCGTGTAATTCGTGGGAATTATAATATCCCTACACTTTTCCAAAGTTTCTAATTACTCATCGTGTTACGCCCTTTACCAAAGTTGATTACTCTGATAATCAATCACTTTTAAAGTATGTTGTGTAGGGGCGTTTTGCAAATGCCCTTTACAAAAAACCGTTACAAACACCCTTTGCAAACACCCATCACAAATACCATTACAAATAGAGCTTTTTAAACAGCTCCCTCTATAACAATCGCCCTCTATCCGAGATTCTCCCAGTTTCTCTGAGACACTCCTAGTTTCTCCGAGCCCCTCCAAGATACTCCCCCCCCTCATCACAACATCACTGTCAATTAACAATTATTTTGTATCTTTGCCCCAAAATCAAATAAACACCCATTCAATATGAAAAAATTTTTAATAACTTTAGTAGCCATTACAAGCCTTATCGCTTGCAAAAGCAAAGACGACAACGATACCCCTAACCAACTCATAGGCGGTTGGAAATTAGAATCTATCACTGATAATAATCAGCCCAAACCTCTCACTGAATGTGCTAAAAATGTAGTTATCTATTCAGCTACCGAAACCGAAGAAATATTTTTCAAAGATGATGGTACCGGTAAGTGTGTTTACGACAAGGACGCTAGTATCGAAAAACGTCCCTACAGAGTACGTGGCAATATCGTTATCGCTACAAACCCCGCTATTCAACAAGATTACCCAGCAGAGTTTGCTATTGAGGGTAATAAAATCACTTTCAAAGTAAAGGCTACAACCCAGTCTGGTGAAACAAATAGAGTTTTAGTATTTCGCAAACTCTCCGCACAAGAACTTACCGAAATAGAAAAATTAAAAAATAACTAACCCCCTCCCCCCGAGATTCTCTTAGTTTCTCCTAGCTTCTCCGAGACACTCCCCTAGATTCTCCAAGATTCTCAGAGCCCTTTGAGATTTTTCAAAAAATCACAACTTATTAATTATCAATACATAACAATCACTACCACTGTTAAACTTTTGTTAAACCATCAAATTATTTTGGTATTTCAAAAAAACGCCGTACCTTTGCCAACGCAATGAGGGTGGTAGCTCATTGTAAAACTTCAAATAATAGTTTTCATAATTTAAAGTTTTGGTTGGTTAATGGAAAAGTCCGATAGCAATATCGGGCTTTTTTCTTTTTATTAACCGTTAATTGATAATTCTTAATTGTTAATTGATAATTATTTTGTACTTTTGCCTCGAATATACAATATAAAAGCAAAATGACCCCTATATACAACCAGTTACTCATCCCCTTCCTCACTGCAATGGCTGTAGCAATTACTATGGGAGGTAGTGGCACTGCCCCTGCTTTCTCAGCCAGCTATGGCGCTAATGTGATTAGGAAATCTATCATTCCAGGGCTTTTTGGGATAATGGTGTTTGTAGGTGCTTTTATAGCTGGTAAAAAAACAGCTGGCACTATGGGCAGCGGCATCCTACCTTCAGAATTTATGGACTTCACCGTCGTCTCTATTGCCCTATTTTCCATAGCTGTAACAATGCTCATCTCTAATATATCAGGCATCCCCCAATCCACCAGCCAAGCAGCCGTGCTCGCTTTAGCCGCCCCTGCCTTGTATTTCGGTAGGTTAGACACCCATAACCTCTTTGTCGAAATCATCCCCGCTTGGTTTATATTGCCCATCATATCCTATTTCCTCAGCTTCTTCGCTGGGAAATATATATACCAACCTATGCGCCGTCGCGGACTCACCATTCAGCGCGCTCAAAATGAGAACAAACGCCATATATGGGACATCGTGTTAGTAATAATGGCTCTCTATGTATCGTTTGCCATAGGCTCTAACAACGTTGCCAATGCCGCCGGCCCCCTCTATACGATGACCATCAACGAGCTACACATCCGCGAAAGCGATCATATCGTCATCCTAATGCTCGCCACCTTAGTAGTAGCCCCCTGTTTCGGTATTGGTGCTTCCCTATTTGGGCATAAAATACTCAAAAATACCGGTAAGGAAATCATCCTCTTTGGCAAGTTCGAAGCTGTAATCATCGCCTTCATCTCAGGTAGCCTACTCCTGCTCGCCTCAGTGGTAAAAGGTATCCCTACCTCCTTAGTACAAGTAAATGTAGCAGCTATTTTAGGTATAGGCGTCGCCAAAATGGGACACAAAAATATATTTCGCAAAACCCAAGTAAAGCGATTTTTCACAATGTGGATGATTGCCCCTGTTATATCCTTTTTACTCTCTCTACTGTTGATTTTTTTAGCAGATAAAGCCAATTTGCTCTAATAAAATACTTAATGAATTGTTAAAAAACAGACGAAATGCCTTGCGGATGAGTAAAATCTATCAAAGTGGAAAAGATATACAACTAATTATAAATCAACAGTATACTAAAATGTATAAAATATTTTAATATTAATATAGCGTTAAAATACTAAAACAAGCATACTATATTCAAAAAAAGTAGTATCTTGCGCCCGAATTTTTATGCTAACAAGTGTTTTTACTATGAAAAGAAGTTTATTAAGAATCCCTATTTGCATAGCTCTTACAGGCTTATTGCTCACCAGCTGTGGAGGCAAAAAGTCTGATAGAAATGTATCAAGTGCAACAGGATGGAGAATCAATGCTAAAGAAGGCGGATTCCAATACAACACCGATTTCAAAGATCAAGAAACCGGTCCTGGGCTTGTACTTATCGAAGGTGGTACTTTTACTATGGGGCAAGTGCAAGATAACGTGATGCACGATTGGAATAACACTCCTTCTCAGCAACACGTACAATCCTTCTATATGGATGAAACTGAGGTAACCAACAAAATGTATATGGAGTACCTCGATTGGCTCAAACGTGTGTTCCCTCCCGATCAAGAGCAATACCGAAATATATATATAGGTGCGCTCCCCGATACTTTGGTATGGAGAGGCCCCTTGAGCGCTAACGAAGCAATGGTAAACAACTACTTGCGCCACCCTGCTTATGCCGAGTATCCTGTAGTAGGTGTAAACTGGGTTCAAGCAGTACAATTCAGCTCTTGGCGTACCGACCGCGTGAATGAGGCTATCCTCGAACGCGATGGTTACCTCGCCCGTGATGCTCGTTACCAAGTTGATGCGCAAAGTACTTTCAGTACCGATACCTATCTCAATGCCCCTACTCAAACTTATGGCGGTAAAATAGCCGGCGAAATGGGGGGTAAAAACACCAATAAAGATGGTGAACCAAGCTACGCTAAACAAACCAGTGGTGTGCTATTGCCCGAATACCGCCTCCCTACCGAAGTAGAATGGGAATACGCCGCTAAATCACTCAACGGTATCCGTGAGTACAACTCTTTACAAGGTAGAAAAAAATACCCTTGGGATAGCCAATACACCCGCTCTACTAAACGTAGCACTCGTGGCGAATTGATGGCTAACTTCAAACAAGGTAAAGGTGACTACGGCGGATTAGCCGGTTGGTCAGACGATAAAGGTGATATCACCGTAGCTGTAAAAACTTATCCACCTAACGACTTCGGTTTGTATGATATGGCTGGTAACGTTGCCGAATGGGTAGCCGACGTATATCGTCCTATCGTCGATGATGAAAAATCCGACTTCAACTACTACCGTGGTAACGTGTATATGAAACACGCTATAGGTGAAGATGGCAAACAAATCGTAGTAACTCCTGAATCAGTAAAATACGATACCTTGCCTAACGGAAAAATCATCGCTCGTAACCTCCCTGGTAACTTGGCTACTGTGCCAATCGACTCTAACGAAACTTACTTGCGTTACAACTTCACACACGCCGATAACCGCAGTTACAACGATGGTGAAAAATCTTCAACTCGTAACTTCCGCAACCAAGGTGGTTTAATGGCTCCAGGTGCTGAGTATACTAACTCTATGTACAACGCCCCTCGCCCTAAAAAACCAGGAAGTGAACTCAATGGTAAAGATTACGACACCTCTAACGACCGTACTTCTCTCATCGACGACGAAGTTCGCGTATTCAAAGGAGGTTCTTGGAGAGACCGCGCTTACTGGATCGACCCAGCTCAACGCCGATTCCTCCCTCAATACATCGCTACCGATTACATCGGATTCCGTAATGCTATGAGTCGTGTAGGTTCTAAATCTAAAACTAATCACCGTACTCCTAAAGGATAAATTTTTAAAACAATATAGAAAAAGTGCTGTAAATAGTAATGTTTGCAGCACTTTTTTCTATTATACCTTTCTTTATAATATCTACAAAATCATATTTGTGTTACTACACTTTGCTAAAATTTTCTGCTTATACAGCTCACACTAAAAAATATTCACTAAAAAGTGAACTTGTAATAAAATATTTTGTACTTTTGCAGCGAAAAAACATAATCAATTATGATAATAGAATTTGAAGAAGAATGTTTAAGAGAGTTATATGAAGAAGGAAAAACAAAACATAAAAAGTATAAAAACCTACCAAAGGATATAGTGCAACGTTTTGTAAAAACTATTCAAAAACTGAAAATAGCTGATAGAATAGAAGACTTATTTCTGTATAACAGTCTTAACTATGAAAAATTGAAAGGAGATAAAAAAGGTATAGAATCTGTTAGAGTAAACAATAAATATCGAATAGAATTCATTTCCTCTATAGAAGAAACCGACGAAACTCCCCCTACTATTATAACAATATGTTCCATAATAGAACTCAATAACCATTATTCTTAAAAAATAGAAATTATGAAGCCAAATAATAACAACTTAATACCTTTTAAAGCCATACATCCAGGTGAAATCATAAAAGATGAGCTTGAGGCAATAAATATGACTCAAAAAGAATTAGCCATTCTTTTAGGAGTTAAATCATCGTATATCAATGAAATTATAAAAGGAAAGAGAAATA
This sequence comes from Capnocytophaga genosp. AHN8471, assembly GCF_016806945.1. Classification (NCBI taxonomy): domain Bacteria; kingdom Pseudomonadati; phylum Bacteroidota; class Flavobacteriia; order Flavobacteriales; family Flavobacteriaceae; genus Capnocytophaga; species Capnocytophaga genosp. AHN8471. The sequence goes on along the minus strand of NZ_JAESPJ010000031.1, from coordinate 39,218 downwards.
TAACTGCCGAAATAGCTGTGCTATTAGAAGAAGTATTCAAAATCCCTGCAATGCATTGGATGAGTTATCAATCTCAATATGATATCGACCTACAAAGAATAAAAGAGCGAAATATAAAGCGCGCTAGCTTAATCCCTTTATGGGGAGTAGTAAAACAATATGTCTCTGTAAAATCTCTTCAAAAATTAGGATACTTAAAAGATGATTTAGAGTATAACTACAATACTATCAAAGAAATATTTGGAGTAAATAGTGTAGATGAACTCGTCTCTTTCTTTACTAAAAAAAGACAGTCATTAGATAAACTCAATGAAGAAGAAAAAAATACAATCACTTGGGATGCCTTAGTTGCATATAATGCAAATAAAAAATGAAAAATCTTTACCAAAAATTCCTCGCCTCTACAGGCGTCTCTACCGATACTCGCAATATTGCTGAAGGTAGTATTTATTTCGCACTAAAAGGTGCTTCGTTCAACGGAAATACCTTTGCTGCCGAAGCTCTCGAAAAAGGGGCTCAATATGCCGTAATCGATGAGGCTGCTTATCAAACTTCTGATAAAATGATCTTGGTTAGCGATGTACTCACTACCCTACAAGAACTCGCTACCTATCATCGCAACACCCTCAAAACTCTTGTGATAGGCATCACCGGTAGCAATGGCAAAACCACTACCAAAGAACTCATCAAATCTGTTTTATCACAGCAGCTGAACGTAGTAGCTACTCAAGGCAACCTCAACAACAATATAGGGGTGCCACTCACCCTGCTCTCTATCAAACCCGAAACCGATATCGCTATTGTAGAAATGGGCGCCAATCACCCTGGCGAAATCGCTTTCCTCTGTAATATCGCCCAACCCGATTATGGCTATATCACCAGCATTGGCAAAGCGCATTTAGAGGGGTTTGGCTCATTCGAGGGCGTTATACAAACCAAAGGCGAACTCTACGACTACCTCAAAGCGCACCAAAAAACCATCATCGCTAATGCCGATAACCCTATTACCGAAGCCCTCTTAGCCGATTATCACAACGAGTATAGTTTTGGGGTAGGTAAAGGGGTGAATGTAGCCGTACAGTGTTTGGGCACTCAGCCTGTAACCATACAATTTGAAGATGCCTCAACACAAACTACCGAAGAAGGGGAAAGAGTTCTAATAGAAGGCTTTACCGATACTCCTACCGTAGCAACTTCACATTTAGTAGGTAGCTACAATTTTACCAATATAGCCGCTGCAGTAGCTTTCGGCAAATTTTTCAAACTCTCTAACGAGGCTATAAAAAGAGGTATTGAAGCCTATATCCCGCAGAATAACCGCAGTCAATTAGTGCAATGGGGCAGCAATACTGTATTGCTCGATGCTTACAATGCGAACCCCAGCAGTATGGCTGCTGCTATCGATAACCTGCTTACAATGAGTGACGAGAAGAAGAAAGTGCTCATCTTAGGGGATATGTTTGAATTAGGAAACTACGCTGCAGAAGAACATCAGCGTATAGTAGATAAACTTAAAAATTATGAGTGGGAAGGCGTGTATTTAGTAGGTAGCAACTTTGCCAAAACCCAAAGTCCTTATCCGCAATACGAAACTTTTGAGGCTTTCAAAGAGGTCTTTCCTACCCTATCGTTCAACAATTGCCTACTCCTTATCAAAGGCTCACGCGGAATGGCGCTCGAACGTTTAATTCAGGTAAAATAGGTAACAAGTTATAACACTTTGTCAAAGTCCAAGGACTTTGACAAAGTCTCTTCATTCACTATTTACTTTTTTTCTTCACTTGAAAAAGCGTGTGGCTATTGCCGCTACCTAAGTTATCATAGATAGCACTTACTTCCAATCCAGCGCGCTCCACACAGCGTATCATATCACCAGAGTAGTACATCTTGCTGTTGCCGTTTGCCATTGCAGTAAAGTAAACGCTTATTTGGGTGAGGCAATATGCCCCTGTTTCGTGTTGTTGTCTATCCCAGTAGGCTTCGAGTATGTAAAGCGAGGTATGCTCGTCCATTGCAGCTGCTGCACGCGTGAGAATGCTCGTTACTTCATCTTCAGAAAAACAATCTAAAAACTGACTCATCCATATTGCATCAAATCCTTTAGGGAAAGGCACCGAGGCGTCTAAGAGGTTCGCAGGATGTCCCGCAATGCGTTCAGCACCTGCTTTGCCAGCGGTATTGGCTTTCATCAACCCTAATTGTTGAGGCAAATCCATAATGGTTACCTGCACATCGGGGTTGTAGTCCACTGTTCTCAAGGCAAATCTACCGGTATTGCCGCCCACATCGAGCAGGGTTTTCACGGGTTGTTTGAAAACAATGTTCAAAGCATCGTCAAACGAATAATCAGAATAATAATGATCGAAGGCGAACCATTTTTCTTGGGCTTTAGGGGGCAGTTGTGAAAGTCCCTCGTAGATAGTAGGCCAAGAGCCAAATACTTTTAATCCTGAAGGTTTGCCCTCGGTAAGAGCCTCTTCGAGGTGGAATAAGCCTTCGTAGCACACCTCTTGTATAAACTCCATATTCACGCGTGTTGTTTTGTCGCGTAACAAAAACCAACCTGCTTTGGTGATAGAAAATCGGTCGTCGTTACTCACAATTACGGTACCTATAGATAGCGATGCCTCCAAAAGTATTTTCACTGCGTAGTCACTGAGCTTTGTTTGAGCGGCAACTTCCGCCATTGTAAGCCCGTTAGGGGCGTTGCATAACGCTTCCAAAACGCCAAATTTTACCATTAGTTGAGAGATTTGAAAAACAACAGGTCCAAAAGCGATTTCTTGAGCCAAACGCTGAGCCTCAAGGGCTGTTCTCTGTTCTTTAGTGTATTGTTTCTCTAATGCAGGAGTTAAATTCATAAAAGGGTAATGTGTTAATCAGAATCAAGTCGCAAAGATATAAAATAATTACGAATTACGAAGTACGAATGACGAAATATATAATAATGACGAGAGACGAATGACGAATGACGAATGACGAGGGACGAATGACGAGGGACGAATGACGAGGGACGAATGACAAATGACGAGGAATAAATGATTAAAAGGTTTTTATTTTAAAAAGTTTTAAATTCTCTTGTGTTTATAAAAAACTATATATATATTTGCAGCGTAATTAACAATCAATTATCAAACCCAAAGTATGAAACGATTACTATTTTTAGTAATGGCGCTTCTTCCTCTTGCCATTACTCACGCACAAAGCGCCTATAAAGGTACTTTACTAAACGAAAAAGGGGAACCTATCTTTGGTGCCAATGTTATCCAACTCACTCTCCCCGATTCTACAATGGTAAAAGGAGCTATTAGCGATGACAAAGGTCATTTTGAACTGCCCGACAACGCCCAAGGTAAGCCTTCAGTACTCAAAATTACCCATTTGGAGTACAAAGAAAAAGTTCTTACCCCTTCTTTGGGCGATTTAGGAACCATTTCCCTACAAAAATCAGTAAATGAACTCGGTGAAGTAGTGGTTTCGGCTCATCGCCCTGTGATGAAACAACAAGGCACTGTAATTACTACCGATATTGCTGCCTCCACGCTTAAAAATTTACCTAATTTAGGTACTATCATCGATTTTTTACCTGGTGTTTCTAAATCATTTGATGGAAGTGGTTTACGTGTATTTGGTAAGAAAAATCCCGTCTACTATATCAACAATCGTAAGGTGAGAGATGGCTTTGGTTTAAGTAGAATAAACCCTAAAGAAATTGAACGAATAGATTTAGATACTGAACCAGGGGCTGAACACGACAATAGTATAGGCGCCATTATTCGCATCATCTTGAAAAAGAAAAAAGGAGATGGATTGAGCGGATTGGTGAATGTACAGCCCAATTTTAAAGATGGTATCCGTGCTCACGGGATGGTAGATTTGAACTATAGAACTGGAAATACCGACTTCTTTGTGATGGTCGCCCCCAACCACAACTACGGAGTAGTGAGCGAAAGAGGTAGTGAATTTTTAGTGCATACCAAAAGTGATAATTGGCAAGTAAAGACTTCTAATTACGAAAAAGATAATAGTAAGCATTTCTACACAAAAATAGGATTTGCACACGATATCAATGAAAAACATTCAATAGGAGCAAGTGTTTGGACAAATATAAACCCATATTCAGGGCATACTCTCACTAAACAAGACGCTCAAACATCACACAATGGCATTCTAACAGAAAACAAAGAAAATGCTTATGATCGATTTAATAGAAACAAAAGTCTGGCTTCTAATCTATACTATGAAGGAAAACTTTCTGAGAAACTAAAACTGCAAACCGATATAGATTATCAAGGAATGCGCTCTGACCACCATTCAGATATTGTAGAGAAAAACAGACTGCTCTCTACCGATAGGAACGTAAGTACCAATGCTGATGCAGAGTCTAATTGGGTGGGAATAAAAACAACATTTAGTCAAGATTTCAAAAAAGGGGCGTTGAGCTATGGATTTGAAGGGAGTACGCTTTCACGTAATGAAATTTACAAAGACAATGTACTTAGCACTTCCAATATAGATAACAAAGAATTGAAATCGGCACTCTTCGCTACTTACTCATTCTCTTGGGAAAAAGTAAGTTTGAAAGCAGGTTTACGTTACGAATATACCAATTTTGAATATTTTGTAAATAAGCAGAAACGCACTGCTCAAAGTCGAGTATATCGCAATGTATTGCCTAATATTTCCTTCTCTTTTCCTTGGGATAATACTCGATGGTCTTTAAGTTATGCACGAAAAATACGCCGCCCTGCTTTCTATGAACTCAGTGATCATTCGGCTTATAGTTCTTCTTTTCTATACAATCGCGGAAATGCCAGCTTGCTTCCTCGCCTGAGTGACGATATCAACCTTTTAACTTCTTACAAAAAATATTCGTTAGCGGTGAACTATTCTTTTGTAAAAGATGCTATCTATACAAGCTATGGACTTTCTTCGCTTGCTCCTAATGTCATAGAAAAGACCTTGCGAAATTTCGATAAGTATAGAACTGTAGATCTTACCTTCTCTGCACGTTACAAATGGAAGTTTTGGGCTCCGAAAGTAACATTCAATTTCAGTAAACAATTTGCTGAGGGTGTTTTTGAGCAAAATGACCCTATTTTTTCTATAGAAATACAAAATCAATTGCTCTTTTCTGACAATTGGTTTATATTGATGATGATGCATTACCAATCTAAAGGAAGTATTGCCGATGTTTATTACGAAAAAGACAGATTTGATATGGGACTTATAGCATCCTATTCTATACCTAAAACCTCTTCAAGTATATTTTTTGGAGTAAGTGACATCTTCAATAGCAGTAAGAACAATACTATTGTTAAAAACTCGCTCATCACTCATAGAAATTACGATATAAAGACGAACAACCGTGAAGTATTTGTTGGTTTCTCTTATAGGTTCAACTACGTACGCAACAAGTATAAAGGGCAAGGAAATATTGGTGATAAAGATAGACTTTAAATTTATATTATGAACGAACTTGAAAAAATAAAAATTCTTTTCTTGTACAAACTTTGGCAAAGTTGATTACAGCCTAATTGCCAAGTATCTATCCCCTCTTTTTTCATTTTTTAAAATACTTTAGAGGTCTTATCTTAAAAAAAATCTTAAAATTTACTTGTTTATATATATATATATATATATATATATTTGCAGCATAATTAACAATTATTTATCAAACTCAAAGTATGAAACGATTACTATTTTTAGTAATGGCACTTCTTCCTCTTGCCATTACTCACGCACAAAGCGCCTATAAAGGCACTTTACTAAACGAAAAAGGAGAACCTATCTTTGGTGCTAATGTTATCCAACTCACTCTCCCCGATTCCACTATGGTGAAAGGGGCTATCAGCGATGATAAAGGTCATTTTGAACTGCCCGACAACGCCCAAGGCAAGCCTTCAGTACTCAAAATTACCCATTTGGAGTACAAAGAAAAAGTTCTTACCCCTTCGTCTAACGATTTAGGAACCATTTCCCTACAAAAATCAGTAAATGAACTTGGTGAAGTAGTGGTTTCGGCTCATCGCCCTGTGATGAAACAACAAGGCACTGTAATTACTGCCGATGTAGCGGCTTCTTCATTGAAAAACATCCCTAAAGTAGACCTTTTGCTCTATTTCTTACCTGGGGTATCAATGTCGTATACCTCTTATGGCGTAGAAGTATTTGGCAAAGGAAAACCTTTGTTCTATATCAACAACAAGCGGGTGCGCGATATGAACGATGTGTACCGCCTTTCTCCCAAGGAAATAGACCGCATTAGCTTGGAAACGCAACCAGGTGCTGAATACGACAACAGCGTGGGGGCAGTGATTCACATCTTCCTCAAAAAGAAACAAGGCGACGGTCTCAGCGGTGGTGTGAGCGTGGAAAGTCGGTTTAAAAAAGGACAAGAAGGCTTTGTGGATGCTCACCTAAACTACCGTTCAGGCAATACCGATGTTTTCTTCTCAACACACACAGATGTCTATCACAACTTCAAACGCGAAAACAATCAAGAGTTGAATGTGCATACCCAAGCCAACAATTGGCAAGTGCACACCGATGAAATAGTGAAAGATAACACTCGTCGTTTCTATGCCAAAACAGGTTTCTCTCACGAAATCAACGATAAACATTCATTGGGGGCAAGTGTGTGGATGACTACAAGTCCGCTATCGAGGCGTAATATTACCGAGCAAAATACAGCTACTTACCGCAATGGAACCCTTACCCAACAAGGATTGAACACTTTCGACCGCCTCAACAAGGATACACGCCTCAATGCCAATGTGTATTACGATGGCAAACTTTCCGATAAACTCAAGTTGCAAACCGATGTATTCTATGCGGGTGCTTCCTCTAATTATCGTTCTGATATTGTAGAGCGCAACCTCACCACACCTTCTCAGCGCAATATCAACACCCATTCGGATGCGCAATCACACTTGTGGACGATGAAAACCAATCTCACGCAACGAGTAGGTAAAGGCTTGTTAGGCTATGGTGTGGAAGCCAGCACCCTATCGCGCTACGACAATTATAAGGACAATATCAGTACTCCTACCGATATCGACAACAAGGAAACACAATCGGCTGCTTTTGTGAGTTATTCGTTCCCTTGGCATAAAACCAAATGGAAAATAGGAGCACGCTATGAATATACCGATTTTGGTTATTTTGAAAACGATGTGAAGAACGATGCTAAAAGCCGTAGTTACAAGCACTTGCTCCCTAATATTTCGGTAGCATTCCCTTGGCATAAAACCGAATGGTCGTTTAGCTATGCCAAAAAAATCACCCGCCCTGCCTTTTATGAACTTTCCGACCGTTTTACGTATGAAACTCCTTTTCTCTACAATCGCGGTAATACCGATTTGCAACCGCGCCTAAGTGATGATTTTTCGCTCTTGCTTACTTATCAAATCGTTTCTCTATCAGTAGATTATTCATTGGTACACAATGGCTTTTTTGAAGATTACCAATTGTCGCGTACCCTGCCTAATGTAGTAGAGCGCTACATTCACAATTTTGGTGATTACCAAAGATTGAAATTAGAACTTTCGGCTTATTACCAAATAGGGCGTTGGGTACCAAAACTCGATTTGATGTACGGCAAACAGTTTGCTAATGGCGTTTTTGAGAACAACCAACCCGTCTTTGGAGCTGAGTTGATGAACCAATTTAGCCTAAGCGACAATGCTAATCTCTTTTTAATGATGGTATATCGCAGTAAAGGAAGTAAGGATACTGCTTATGGTTATAAACCTCAAGGAATGGTAATTTTGATGTTTTCACATTCTTTCCTCAACAAATCATTGGAAGTGTATGGAGGTGTAATGGATATTTTTAACCAAATGGGAACTTATGACAGATTTCAAAATCCTTATGTTACTAATAATAAGCATTTTGATAGCAATACACGTTCATTTCGCATTGGGTTAGAGTACAATTTCAATGCTACTCAAAGCAAATACAAGGGTCAACAAGCCGACGGTGACCAGAAAAACAGAATGTAAGTTGTGTGTGGGCGTTTGCAAAAGGTGCGAGCCGCACGGGCAATGCGGCTCGCACTATTTTTTTACTTCTGAAATTCTCCTACCATTATACGCCCGCCACTCTCGGGTGAATTTCCTCGAAAGAATATGCCTTCGGTTACCAAAAATTCATCTTTATAAAAGCCAAAAGTACTTTGTAAGATAGAAAAACCTTTTACGTGATGTGTTTTCCAAGTTTTGCCATAATCATAAGAAAAACGAATTTCGGGGGAGGTACCTAAGGCTGAATAGTCGCAAATAAAATTGTTGTATCTGTAATGTTTTTGCCTATTGTCCTTATTGATAACATACAACAACTCTTCATCTAAATTATAAATCTTTTCTTCATACTTTTCCTCATCATCTTCATTTTTTACTTGTTGTAATGTTAGCGGACTATCAGCCTCATCTATAGGTAAAAAGTAATCATATTTATTTTTGAGTTTCTTGTATAACTTTTCTTGTTGAGAGATGACATTGTAAATATACAAATCATTGTTTTTCATATAAATCAAATCTCCATTCTGATTGATAGGGTAAGTAGATATATCTTTAATTGCTTTGGGTATTTCATACATTTTGTTTCGGTTTGATATATCCATTACATATTTATTTTCTTTGTTGTCATACATAATATATCTGCCGTCAAAAATACCATACCATATATTTGATTTTCTATTATACTCATCTATTTTTTCTACTTTAAGTGTTTTATTGTTAAATAGATAAATAAAACGATGCTCTCCCGAAGTCTTTATAATGCAGTAGTTCTCAGTTTTGTAAAAACTATCAAAGTAATTTCCTTCTAAGGGGATTTCCTTATAGGTTTTACCTTTGTCGGTAGAGATAAAAAGTACCGCTTGTTTTTCTAAAATTTCAGGATCAAAAGCTCGCAAATCTTTTTCTGCTCCCAATAGAATGGTGTGGCTGTTGATTACTGCAATGCTATTTACCTCAATAGCTGCCCCTGCATTAAAATAACCTTCATATACTTTTTGTTTGTACAAATCCATAAAGTTGTATTGGGCAGTCCATTTCATATTGTTGTCTTTGGGGGTGAACATAGAACAAGAGGTTAGGAATGTGGCTATGAGTAAAAATAATAATGGTTTTGTAGCAAATTTCTGTGGCATATTTTTAGTCAAGTTTTTATTATTCAAAAGGAGTGGGAGGAATAACATCTTCCTCTGTAAATTTTGAAATTTCTAATGTTTTAGGTTCTAAAAAAGTTTGTTTGCCATTGTCGCCTATCAATTGAAAAGTGAGATAGGTATTGTTGCGATTTACGCGAATATCTAAGTGAGCCGTTACTTTATCGACTTCTTTTCCAAATACTTTTTGATAAGCTGCTACTACTGCTTCCCAATCAAAACTTACTTCAGCCAAATATTTTTCTCCGTTTTCTGCTTTATACCAAATTACTAATTCTTTAAACAAGGGACGTTTTTGAATAGGCTCTTCTAAATAGAAGAAATCTTTTTTGTCCATATAGGAATTAAAATCAGTATACAAGGTAGTACCTGCCTCTCCATTCCAATAGCGATAGTCTACATCACCTATCTTTCCATCAGGAATTTCATAGATAGGGAACCATTGGTATTGATGGTTTCTATAACTATCCCATAAGCCAAAGGGGATAGGTTTGTTTTTATTGGCTTCGCGTACCGCTTTAGGAATTGTTAAGTCACTATTTAAAACCTCTTCTCTATCCTCTTTGCTAAATATAAGGCGTTCGTGACTATCTAACCCAGGTGGCTCTTTCAAATCTATTTTTTCGGCTTGGTATCTTCCTATTTCAGTAATTTTTTTATAGCCATTGCCTGCCCAGAACACTACTACGCCACCAGGGGCAATACCTACTACTATGGTATCATAGGTTTTATGCCTTACTTCCCCATTAGGGACTCTTTCTTTATAACCTTCTCTAAAGAGTTTTTCTATTTTTTCATAATCAATAGCAGTCTTAAGCCTATAAAAACAATCTTCTTTATACGACAGCCATACCATATCTACACTTGCAGGCAAGTATCCCATTGAGTGGCTTTCATATCCATAAGCACTCCCCCAATCGGGTTCTTCTTTTTCAGTGTACAACTCTCCTACAATGGGAGTTCCTCCCACCATAGCTGCATAAAAACGTATAGGGTAGCCTATGGGAGTATTCACCGCTATGCCCCAATCGTATTCTTGTTCATTCATATTCTTATTATTGCTATTATGGTTTTGACAGCTAGCGAGCTGCAGGGTTAAGAGTAAAAATAATAATATCTTTTTCATAAGAATAGGTTTTTTCTGCAAATATAGAACTAAAAAGCAAAAAATCAATACTTTTTATTCTTCTTCTCTTCTATAATTTAAACAATCACAAGGAAAATTTTTTATATAGTAATCATTCTGAAAATTACAATCTTTCAAATTTATTGTATATTCTCCTTTTTGAAAATGTAGGTTTTGAATGAGGATTTGTTTCCTTTTTTCTAAACTTAGGGTAATACTCATAGTATCTTTTTTATAAATAAAAAGATTTCTACCATTATTTCTTATTGCTATATGTTCTGTTTCTTTTGTAGATGAAGACAGAAAATAAATAGTTTCTACATTATTTGTCTTTATCTCTTTTACAAACAGAGATTTCTTTGAAATAGAGATACTATCAACTATAATTATAGAAGGTAAGGGCTGAGCATTGGAATAAAAAAATAAGAATGATAAGAAAATAATTAGGTATCTCATAAATAACTGTATTTATTGTGAGGTGGATATAATTGTAAGTGAGTGATTTGCTTTTAGGGGCGTTTGCAAAACGCCCGTACACAACAGACTCTAAAAGTGATTGATTATCAGATTTATAGACTTTATTAAAAGAGCGAGCCGTACGGGCAAGAAACTTTGGCGAAGTGTAGCGATACAAATTTTATAAACCAATTCTGACTGACTATCATACTTTTCATTTTAGGTTATATTGCTCTACATCATAAAATTGGAATAACTTACCCTTTTCAAGCCTTTAACTTCTTTTGTTTTAGGGTCGCGTATAAATTCAAAACCTATAAAGATATTATCGTAGGCTTTATCGGCACCCCAATGAGGAATGATTTCTTTGATTTGGTCTTCTTTGAGTTCAAAAACTATGGTAGGGGTTCCCATTAAATTACCAAAATTATCTCCATAGATAGGAGCTAATATTTCTGAAAGTTCTTTAGGCGTTGTATCTTTATGGATAGGGTGCCCCTCTACCAACATATACCCATCTATTATAGGCATTTGTTTTACAGCGCGAGCCTTAGAATCATTAAAATCCTCAGTGTAATAGCGATTCCCTTCAAAAAAAGGACGAAAATAAATAAAGAATCTGTCTATTGTAGAATAATTATCAGCCCACATTGGAATTGTATTCCAAACAGCAACCTCTTCATCATAAAATGGTTTTCCTAATTTTTTATAAAAGATAACTCTTTTTTCGAGTTTTAAAAGAGTATCGTTATAATATATTTTATACCCTTTGATCTCAAAGCGGTGTTTTTGTTTTTTAAAGGCTTCAATAGCTTCTTTTTCTGTAATAGTTTTGGGAGTAGTGGTGGTATCAGTGTGTTTGTTTTTAGGTGTTTGCCCGTTGCAAGCAAAAACTACAAGGGCGGTTGCAAGAATAATGAATACTTTTTTCATTTTAGGTTATATTATAAATTAATGTGAGTTCAACGTAAGTAATGTAAAATATTTTTAATCTCGCACAAAGCGAGCTGTGAGCCCTCGTTGGCTACCTTCAAAGGGGGAGATGCGATGCAAAATCGATAACATTCTGTTAATCAGGGATTATTGTTTTTCAACTCTTGATTCATATTCATAATAAAGATTTTAAAAAGTCAAACCAATGCAAATTATCTGTAAAGATAGCAATTAAATAAAGAATTGCTAATGGTATGATAATAAATGGTACGACATCAATTAATAAATTGATACTCAGAGGCACTAAATCAATTTTTTCTTTTTTAGTATTACTGCCAATAACATCTTGCAACTCTTCTATTTTTGATTTATACTGTTTTGCGACCTCTTTGCTAAAAGGATTTTTCGAGTAAATAAAATATAATGTACCTTCAATACGCAATATGCGCCCTATTTTACCTTTGGAACTTTTGAGATAAAAAATCTTTACTTTTTCAAATTCAGTTAATAATTGCTTGTTATTGCGTGTATAAATAAACTGTCGTTGCTTGCTATTTGTTTCAATGATAAGTTTTCTACTTCTTAGTTTAACATATCCTAAAGTACATAAAACCACCATAGGAAGATATAAACGAATAACTATACCCCACCATTTCTGAAGTTCAGATGTATAGAACATTGGTAGATGGAACAAAATAATAAATACTATAAAAACAATAATCCCCTCCCATAAGGATATTGACCAAAACTCAAATGTTTTTGATTTGGGAGATACACTCATAATAAAGATTTTAAAAAGTCAAACCAATGCAAATTATCTGTAAAAAGAGCTATTAGAATAATTATCCATAAATAAAAATAGCAATTATGTGAAACGTACCTACTATTCCCGCTAAAGCACCTCCTAAGACTAAAATATTGAAAAAGAAATTCATTGTAATAGGCATAATATCAACCCATTTATTTTTCGATTTACTATTAATAATATTCCTTAAAATCTCTACTTCTGAATTAAATTGTTTGACTTCAAGTTTTTCAGGAAAGGTATTCCCATCGTGGAGTAAGTATAAACGATTATCAATACGTAATATATAACCTATTATTTTAAATAGTAGTTTACCTCTAAAGATTTTTGCATTCTCAAAAAAGCAAGTGTGTGATTCACCATTGATGTCATAAATAAACTGATGTTCTACAACATTTATTTTTATAAAAATTTTTTTACTCCTTTTAGAAAAAAATAAGCCTATTATTATGAGTGCCAAACTCATCATAAATAAAATAAGTAGTGTTGTAGGGAAAATAATCTCTTCTACAAAAATGAATATTATGAAAACAATTGCTATAAAAAGAAAAATACACTCCCATACAGAAATTGCAAAAAAACTTAATTCTTTATCTTGATTTGTTTGTTCTTTGACAGTATTGTCTTTTTTCTTTCTAAAATTCATTTTTATAGGCGTTTAGGTTATATAATTCTTACAATTTAATGTCAAACAGGGTAATACTTTTTATCTACTGTCTAATAATTAGTTAATCTTTAAATGCGTAGGGTTTTCATACGTTTTAGATATACTTTCGTGTTTAAAATGTCCTTTATAAAACTTATAATTCTCTAATAGTGCCTTCAAATGTAACTATATACAATTTTGAAGGGGTATAAAAACTTTCACTATGTGTTTTCTCTTTCAACGGAATTAGAATTATAAATCCTTTTTCTGTTTCAAGATATTTTCCAAAGGGAACATACGGTAAAGTTTCTATAATAGGCGACAATAACAACCAAGCTTCATAAGGATTTTCTATTTTCGCTAAAAATTTTTTCAGCTTTTCAGAAGTGTTGATTGTTTTAATACTGCCTTTCTTTGTCTTTATAGAAAGATACCATTGACAATTTGCTGGGCGACAATAACTTCCTATTCCCTTTTTTACTTTTGAAAGAACATCATTAGATTTTTGATATTTAGTAATAGGAAAACGGATTTCATTCTGGAATTTATTAGCACTCAAATCAGGAGAGTACCTGTTAATTTCTATTTCTTGATACTGCTGTTTAGGGTTGATATTCTCCAAAATTGTTTGAGGAGAGGTTATCACAAAATCCTGAAAGGAGGTATAGTCCAACGCTTCTTTTGGTTGAGATAATCCTCTGAAATAGATGATAGAAATCAATAATAGAAATATTTTGTTTATTTTCATTGTTAGAACAGCTTTAATTGTAACAATTATTTATCAATATGGCGCTCAATTTGGTGTTTCTTCGCTTCTATATCAAAAAAAGCTACTAAATACCCCTCAGCTTCTATAGGTTCTCCTTTTTCATTCATAGCAGGAGTCCACCCTTTCATTCCCAATACAATATCCTTCATCATCATTTCAGCTCTTTTATCAAAGCTACTAACAAAATTAAAATGAGCATAACCTTCTTTAGTTATAGTAAACTTTATCAGCACATAGCCTTTTAATTCCTCTTCAACAATGTAAAAAAATGATTTGTACTTTCTTAAATATTCTCTATAGCCTTTCATATCCTTGAATAAATAAGCAGGCGAATGACTTCCTATAGTAGTGAATGTACCTTGATTATAATTGGTTATCAGAATTGTATCCTTTTTAATCAAAATATCCGGTAAAACTACTAAAGGCGTTTTTTGCGTAAAATTCTCTACAACAGTTTGTGCTTGCAAAAAACTGACAAACAGAAAGAAGGACAAAAATATGATTTTCATTTCTTTTTAGTGTTTTTTAGTTTATAATTCCTCTTTTTCTTTTTTAAAGGGTAATACTCATTGAGATATAGTAATATGTACAATACGCGTTTTTTCATTTCGTTAAATAGAATGCTACACATTTTCGGACAAATGTATAAAAAAACACTGAAACTTCCTAATTTTGTTAATTCATAAAATATTCGTACATTTGCACTTATAAACATCTAAACAATAAAAATCCAATCAATGGCAAAAAACGATAAAGAACTTTCGCTTCAAGATCAGAAAAAAGAAGCCCTTAAGCTCACACTTGCTAAGTTAGATAAGACTTATGGCAAGGGCATTGTGCGCGCTTTGGGCGACAACCCTATAGAAGATGTAGAGGTCTACTCATCGGGCTCTATCGCCTTAGATGCTGCTTTGGGAGTAGGCGGTTACCCTAAAGGTCGCGTGATTGAAATCTACGGACCTGAATCGTCTGGTAAAACAACGCTTACCCTTCACGCTATCGCCGAAGTACAAAAAGCAGGCGGTACAGCGGCATTCATTGATGCTGAACACGCTTTCGACCCTGTATACGCCAAAAACGTAGGGGTAAATACTGAAGATTTGCTCGTTTCTCAACCCGATAGTGGTGAACAAGCCCTTGAAGTAGCCGATGCCCTTATTCGCTCTAACGCTGTAGACCTTGTAATCATCGACTCGGTAGCGGCTCTTACCCCTAAAGCCGAAATTGATGGCGATATGGGCGACTCTAAAATGGGGGTTCACGCACGACTAATGTCGCAAGCACTCCGCAAAATTACGGGTAGCATTAGCAAAGCTAAATGTATAGTAATTTTTATCAACCAATTGCGCGATAAATTAGGTGGAGGAATGTACGGTGGTCCTACCGAAACTACTACAGGTGGTAATGCTTTGAAATTCTACTCATCAGTACGTCTTGAAATACGCAAAGATGGCGGTGCACAAGGTAGTGCTGCTATCAAAGACGGTGATGGCAATATTATAGGTAATAAAACCAAAGTGAAGGTAGTGAAAAACAAAGTTGCACCTCCGTTTAGAATGGCTTATTTTGACATTATGTTCGGGGAAGGTATTTCAAAAGAAAGTGAGCTATTGGAAATAGGTGTTGCTTCCGATATTATAGGCAAAAGCGGCGCTTGGTTTAGCTATGGTGATAGCAAACTCGCTCAAGGTCGTGATGCAACCCTCAGCTTGTTGCGTGACAACCCTGAATTAGTAGAGGAAATAGAAAAGAAAGTAAGAGAGTGGTTGAAAGCTGGAGGCGACCCATTTGCTAAACCTAAAAAGGGCAAAAAAGGCGCTGCTGCCAAAGGCAAAAAGGATTTAGCTGAAGATATTGAAGAAGAGGAAGAAGTATTTGACGACGATGAACTTTTAGAAGAAGACGAATAGCTATAAAAAAACTCAGGGTGTTGAGCCCTGAGTTTTTGTTTATTTAAGTTTTTTGTTGTTGTGATGGCGATCGTGATCACGCTCGGTTTTGCGAAGCATTTTTTTATCAAAAGCGTCTTGCAAATCGATGCCGGTTTGGTTAGCCAAACAAAGTACAACAAACACTACATCGGCGAGTTCTTCACCTAAATCTTTCTGTTTGTCGCTCTCCTTCTCCGATTGTTCTCCATAACGGCGAGCAATGATACGGGCTACTTCACCTACTTCTTCAGTGAGTTGAGCCATATTGGTAAGCTCGTTGAAATATCTCACTCCGTGTTCTTTAATCCAATTATCTACTTCTAATTGTGCATTTTTGATATTCATCTTATTGTTGTTTTGGAATGAATTTGATTTTATAATCTCCCCCACGAATTTCACGAATTTTCACGAAATAAGGACTGTAAAAAACTCTTTACTTTATATTATCTCACGAATTTTCACCTGACGGTGAATTGTATTGTGAATATTATGGTACAAATCTGTAAATCAATGTTCTGTTATATTGAACTGACGTTAAATTAGAAAAGCACTGCTCTTGGGAGAGCAATGCTTTTCTAAAATTGTTGTAAAAATACTCTAACTGTGAATTTAAAATTAGTTTGTCCACATATCTTGCTCTCTGTCGCGAATCTTTTCTTTGATTTTATCTGCTTCTAAGAGTTGTAAGAGCGCGTTATCGGGTATATAATCCTTGATTTTTCTATCGCCGTAAACGTTAGCTTCTTGGTAGATTACCGAGCTAAACATACGAGCGTTGAGCAAGTGGTCGAAAGACATTGGGCGAGCGTCGTTCTTACGGTTGAAGGTTTTAGCTTCGTGCAAAATGTCGCGCACTTGGGGATAGAATACCCAGAATAAAGGTACTAAAGCCGACATTGTAGAGTCATCGGAATCGATAAAGTTTACATCGGGGGCTACAGGAGCTAAGGCGAGCAAACGATATTTGAGTTCTCCTTGACGTTTGTCGAAATACCAGATACCTCTGATATAATACTGAGCGATATCGGCGGATTCTAAATTTCTACGAGTGATGTACTCATCGGGGAGGGCTTCACCTGCGTTGAGCAAGTTGTAACCTTCGTCTAAGGTATCGATTTTAGAAAGAGAAGCCTGAATAGACTCAGCGGTTTTTGTTTGAGTAAAATAAGAATCTACGTACAAATCCTTGATTTTACCATTTTTGATATTTTTCAATAGTACATCGTATAGGGAACGACGGTAAGCATCTACTTCCAAGGTGTCGGTAGGGAAAAGGAGAGGAAAGTTAGCGCGCTCGTTGAGGTCGATTACTTCCCAAACTTCTACAGACCAAAGGATGTCGCGGTCGTCAACATACCCATAAGGGAGAGGCTTATCGTTATCCGCTTGTATTTGAGCTTCAGTTTTTACTCCTATTTCACTAGCTACTTTGGCATTAAGTATATTTACCTGAGCAGAGGAAATCTGAAAAGCAAATACTATGATCAATAGTACTATAATCTTCTTCAATTGTAACATAAAAATTCTGTTAGTTTGTTATTTCAATAATGATAGGTGATACTGGAGGTAATTTCAAGCTTGAGTTACCAACGATACTAGCTTTGATGTCAAACACTTGTATCTTATCACCGCGTTTAGCTCTTGATACGGCTGCGCGAGCTTGTTCATTAAATTTACCACCTTTTACGATGATACTTGGTTGACCAGGTATAAACACTTTGAACTCATTTACTTGGAGTTTCAAGTCGAAATCGAAGTCTTCAAGTACGGCCATTACAGGTAATACACCAACGTTTTGTTTAGGCAATTTAGCGTCTCCAATCATACCACCCATACTACCAGCGGCGCGTGGGATATTTTTGATACGGAACAATTTAGAAGAGCTAAAGCGTTGACCATCGATTTCACCACTTACAGAAATGGTTACTTCTTTACCTTGACCAGGACGCATTACCCAAGCACTACCAGATCTTGAAAGACCAGGAGCTGAAGCAGAAATTTTGTTGTTAGGCACACCAGGCATAGAGATAGTGATAGGGTTATCAACACCGCGGTATACTACGTTCATCTTATCGGCAGAGATAACGGCTGAGTTAGGTCTAGGGATGGTAGAGAATGATTGTGCTACAGGCACTGCGATACGTTTGCCATCTTCATCGAAGTAGAGGTTACCAGTAATTTTGTGTTCACCGGCATTACCTGCACCTACATTCAATTTCACACGACCATCTTCGATAGTATAATCACTTGGTCCTAATTTTCTACCGTCTAATGAAAGTTCTACGGAGTTAGGGCGGGTAGTAGGATCTTTTCTACCTAAAACGATAGCACCGTCGAATTTTTCACCTTGATAGAAAGCACCTTTACCTTGCTCGAGCAAAGTAGTATAGTTAGTCATTGATACTTGAGTTTTCAATTGACCTTCCAACGCTTTAGAAACGAACTCTTGTTGTACTGATAAGATATCAGATTGCATCATAGAGAATTTTGCTAAAGTAGCGATGTAAGGGAAACCTTCGAAGTTGAAGTTCAACCATTTGACGGTGTTACCATCTCTATCTTTTACTGCATCGGTATTAAAGTTATCTTTAACTTTTTTTGCGATATCAGCATAAGCTGGGTTATCACCTAACACTTTTAATAGGGCTTCGCGATAGTTTTTGATGTTTTCTACGAATTTTTTACCTTCGGTAGCGCCTTCGGCAAAGAATAAGTGATCAGTATAATCAGATTTATCCATTGCTTGGTAATCTTTTTCGTTTACCTTTTTATCACTTTGCCCGATTTCTTTTTCAAGTCCATCTTTAAGACCTTGTACATAGTTGAACAATTCGTCGGAAATGGATTTGATTTGCTTAGATTGCTCGTTGATTTGGGCAAACTGAGCGGGACTTTCGCTTGCTTTGAGGGCTAGTTGTTCCATCGCTGAGCTAATTCCCTGAGTATCGCGTTTATTTGATACTTCAAATTTTTGATTTACTAACCCGAAAGCATCTAGTACTTGTTTTCCCATATTGAGTGCGATCATTGCGAGGAAGACAAGATACATCAGGTTAATCATCTTCTGTCTATTGCTTAATTTTCCACCTGCCATAAGCTATTTTTTTAATAAGTTAATAAATAATTACTCTTATCGTGCACCGCTCATTGCAGATAACATTCCTCCATAGATTGTGTTCAAAGATCTTAGGTTATCTTTGAAAGAAAGCATCTGTTGATTCAAAGAATCAAGATTTTCGGCAATTCCTGCTTGTGCAGACACTTGTCTTTCGGTTCTTTCTAATTGTAATTTGTAAAGGCTGTTGAGAGATTCTAAGTTAGAAGCAGCTTCAGAAAGTTCTTCTCCGTATTTGTGAGTAGCCACCATAGTATTGGTTACAGGAGCGATTTCTTTACTTGCTTCGGCGAAATTTTCGATAGATCTACCCAAGGAACGCATTAAGTTTGCATCGATCTTAGCTTCGGCTAAGATATTGTCTAACTTTTCAGACAAAGACTCTCTGATGAGTTTGTCGTCTTGGCTTTGTTGTGCCATAACTCCTTGACGAGACAAGGGAGCGCCACCTTTAAGTTCTGGGTAAACTAAAGACCAATCTAAATCTTCTTCTTGAGGCTCAAAAGCTGACATAAAGAAGATTACAGCTTCAGTTCCCATACCTACTGCTAAAAGGAAACTACCGCTCATACCTAAGATATCTGCGTGCAAAATTTTAGCTAAGGCACCAACGATTACGATTGAGGCACCAATACCATAAGCGTATTGAAAAATTGTTTTTGTTACTTTACTTCCTGCCATAATACTTTAATTATTAAATAAATGTTGTTAAATTAGTTTGATTTGTTTTACTTTTTTGATTATTATCTATAACCTCTTGCGGATTTAGCTTGTTGTTTTTCGCTAACACCCATAAAGTCTTGGACGGTACGGAAACCGATGTAGCTACGAGCTGAATCTTGATATTCGTAATCACGAGTATTTACTTGTAGCATAAAAGCGACGTCTTTCCAAGAGCCGCCTCGTATTACTTTACGACGGTTGCTATCGTCGAGAACGTTAGGGTTCATAGAAGACATATACTCATAAGAGTTAGGGTCGTAAGAGGTGTTAGTCCATTCGGATACGTTACCAGCCATATTATATAGGTTATATCCGTTAGGTTCGTAAGATTTAGCTTCTACGGTGTAGAGAGCGTTATCGGAGGCGTAGTCGCCGCGCATAGGTTTAAAGTTCGCGAGGAAGCAAGCTTTATCGTCGTAAGTATAGGGGCCTCCCCAAGGGTAAGTTGCTCCAGATAATCCACCGCGAGCGGCGTATTCCCACTCGGATTCAATAGGAAGGCGGAAAGAGTTAACGGTGTAATCACCTTTGGATTTTTGGTAAGAGTTTTTGTTCAAGGTACGCCATTCGCAGAAAGCCTTAGCTTGGATCCAGCTTACGCCTACAACGGGATAGTCGCTATAAGCTTCGTGCCAGAAGTAGTCGTTGTGCATAGGCTCATTATAAGAATAGTTGAAGTCGCGAATCCATACGGTTGTATCGGGGTATACTTTCACGATTTCTTCTTTGATGAAGTCTTTACGGTTACCTCTCTTACGAGCGGCTTTATCCATATCGAGCCATTGGTATTTGAACTCGAATTTTTGGACGTCCATAATGCGTTTGCCGTTGTAAGCTTCTTCTTCGGGCAAATACATTTTGTCCATTACTTCGGAGTAGTACTCGTCTGGGAATTTGTTTACGTCCCAAATGAGGGCTACTTTTTTGTTTAGTTTTCGCGCTTTATCATCACCGTAAGTGTTTTGGAGGTACTGTTGCCAAGCGTTCATTTTTTCGGTATTGGCGTCGAGATAGGCGTATTCACCTATTCCGCCACTTCCTGGTCCTTGGCCTGTTTGTTCAGCCATATCGGCTAATTGTGTACGGATGATAGAATCGCGTACCCAATTGACAAACTGGCGGTACTCGCTATTTGTGATTTCGGTTTCATCCATATAGAAAGAACCAACGCTCACAGTTTTGATTGTTGCGTTTAAACTCGCAGTTTTATCATCATCGGAACTACCCATAATGAAAGAACCACTCGGGATGAGCGCCATACCGTAAGGGGTAGGTTGCTTCCAGCTCTTACCTCTTACTCCTACGAGCTCTCCCTTGCCATCGCCACTTCCGCGTTTACAAGCAGACATTGTTAAAAGCACAAGTAGCACTACGATTATTCTTCTTGCCATAAACATTGTTTAAATTCACATTTAATTAGGGCGCAAACGTACGCATAATTTTTTACACACGCAAAAAAAATTCACTATTTATTTCTATAAACTATAAAATTTAACAATATCTTTACATTTTAAAGGATTAAAGGGCTTCAAATGTAAAAAAAGATTAAAAGAAAAGTTCATTTTTTTGTGTATTTTAGTCTTTTAAATTTAGTTTTTTTACTCCCATATTCCACAAGGTGAAAGCTTGCAAATCGGCGTTTTGTTCAATAGTTTTGCTTACGGGAGTTCCGGCGCCGTGCCCTGCATTAGTTTCTATTCTTATCAAGATAGGGTTGTTGCCTGTTTGTTTAGCTTGGAGTTCGGCGGCGAACTTAAAGCTGTGTGCGGGCACTACTCTATCGTCGTGGTCGCCAGTGGTGATGAGGGTTGCGGGGTAACTGACACCTTTTTTTACATTATGGAGAGGTGAATAGGCTTTTAGGTATTGGAACATTTCTTTGCTATCGTTAGCAGTACCATAGTCGTAAGCCCACCCAGCACCAGCGGTGAAGGTGTGATATCGCAACATATCGAGTACTCCTACGGCGGGCAGGGCAACTTTAAATAAGTCGGGGCGTTGCAACATTGTAGCGCCAACGAGTAGCCCTCCGTTAGATCCTCCTTTGATAGCGAGGTATTGTGGGGAGGTATATTTTTCGTTTACGAGGTACTCGGCGGCGGCTATAAAATCGTCGAAGACGTTTTGTTTTTGCATTTTGGTACCTGCATTGTGCCATTGTTTACCATATTCACCTCCTCCGCGCAAATTGGGTACTGCATACACACCACCGAGTTCCATCCATACGGCATTGGCGACGCTGAAGGTTGGCATTAGGCTGATGTTGAATCCGCCGTAGCCATATAATAAGGTGGGGTTTTTACCGTTGAGTTTGATTCCTTTTTTATAGGTAATCATCATTGGTATTTTGGTGCCATCTTTAGAGGTGTAGAATACTTGCTTGGATTCGTAGTTGTTGGGGTCGAAGGCGATATTGGGTTTCCAATAGAGCTGTGTATCGCCTGTAGCCAAGTCCATTTTGTATATTTGGGTAGGATAGGCGTAATTGGTGAAAGAGAAATAGGTGTAAGTTTCTTGTTTTTTGGCGTGGAAGCCAGCTGCTGTACCTATGCTGGGGAGTTTCACATCGCGTACTAACTCACCTTTATAGTTATATTGTTTTATTTGCGAGAGGGCATCGACCATATAGTGTGCGAAGAAATAATGCCCTGTTGCGGTGATACTCAATACATTTTTGGTTTCGGGGACGACATCTTGCCAATATTCGGGTTGTGGTTTGGCAGCTTCGGTTTTCACTAATCGTCCGTTAGGGGCATTGAGATTGGTTTCAAAGAATAGGGTTGATCCGTCGTTATCAATGAAATGGGTATCGGCATTGAAATCGTTGGTAATGGTTACTAAAGGGGCTTTAGGGTTTTTGAGGTCTTTTAAGAAGAGTTTGTTACCTGAGGTGTTTACTGCCGCTGAGATGATTAGGTAGTGGGCATCTAAAGAGACTACTCCTGATACATAGCGATATTTTTCGGCAGGAGTACCGCCAAAGATGAGGGCATCATTTTTTTGGGGTGTACCGAGTTGGTGGTAGTAGAGTTTATGTTGGTCGGTTTTAGCTGATAATTCACTTCCTTTGGGTTTATCATAACTGGAGTAGAAGAAACCTTCGTTGCCTTTCCAAGCAATAGAGCTGAACTTGATATCTATTAAGGTATCGCCTATCACTTCTTTGGTTTTAGCATTGAGGACGATGCCTTTGCGCCAGTCGCTACCGCCTTCGGAGATGAGGTAGGCTACTAAAGAGCCATCTTCGGAGAAGGCTACTTCGCCTAAAGAGGTGGTACCATCGTTTGAGAAGGTATTGGGGTCTAAGAACACTTCTTCTTTACCGTTTTTATCTTTACGATAGAGCACAGACTGGTTTTGCAATCCGTTGTTCTTATAATAATAAGTGTAGTCGCCTTCGGTGAAGGGTGCGCCTATTTTTTCGTAGTTCCAAAGTTTTTCGAGTTTTTGTTTAATGGTTTGCCTATAGGGGATTTTGGAGAGATAGGCGAAGGTGAAGTTGTTTTGAGTTTTTACCCACTGGGCGGTTTCGGTAGAGCGGTCGTCTTCGAGCCAACGGTAGGGGTCGGCGATTTGAGTGCCGAAATAGGTATCGACGGTGTTGTCGGTACGAGTTTGAGGGTAAGTCATTTTTTCGGTGTTAGGGTTGTTAGGGTTTTGATTACAGGCTACTAATAGTAGTAGTGCGGCGGGGAATAGTTTATGGGTCATATCATTAAATATTTTTTGGCAAAGTTATTAAATAGTTTTGTATTAAGCAAATTATTGTTTGTAATGATTTAGGAGTTTTTGGAGAATCTGGGAGAATCTCGGAGAAGATTGGAGGTGGGAGGGTGTTTGAAAAGTTTTTTTGGGGGTGTTGTGGGCGTTTGCAAATAAGGGCGTTTACAAAATGTTTTTTTGTGGGGGCGTTATGAGCATTTGCAAATAAGGGCGCTTACAAAATGTTTTTTTGTGGGGGCTGTCCTAAAAGTTTTTCTTGAGGGGGTGTTTGCAAAACGCCCCTACATAATACACTCTAAAAGTGATTGATTATCAGGATTATAGACTTTGTCAAAGTTTTGGGACTTTGACAAAGTTTATGATGCAAAAGCGATTTTTAGACTTTTCGGACAGCCCCTACATAACATACTTTAAAGGTGATTGATTATATGGGTAATCAACTTTGGCAAAGTCTAAGGACTTTGCCAAAGTGTAGCGATACAAAGGTGAATTTTAGGGCTTTTGGGGTAGCTTCTATTGATTCTGTTTTTCTAAATGCTGTTGAGGAACTCTAAGAGGTCTTCACGTTCTTTTTTGGTGAGTTTTAGGAATATTTTTTTGGATTTTTCACTTTCACCTCCGTGCCACAAAATAGCTTCGGTGATGTTTTTAGCACGACCGTCGTGGAGAAAATTGGTGTGCCCACTGGCTATTTCCTGTAAGCCTATTCCCCATAGAGGGCGGGTGCGCCATTCACGTCCGTTGGCTAAGAAGTCGGGGCGGTTGTCGGCGAGAGCGGGTCCCATATCGTGGAGTAGCATATCGGTATAGGGGTAGAAGGTTTGGTTAGCAAGGGCTGGAGTGGGGGCATTGAGGGTGCGTTGCTTTACAGTATGGCATTTGGCACAACCAATGCCCTCAAATATATATGCTCCATAACGTACTGATTTTTTATGGGCATTACGCATAGCAGGTACTGCTAATGTTTGGAGGTAGAACTCGGTAGCATCAACCATTTCTTTGCTCATTTCGGGGTCGTCGTTTTTGCCGTCATCGGAATGAGCTTGCCCTTTACCTATTTCGACGGGATAATAAGGGTTTGTTACTCCTAAATCGCCTGAGAAAGATCCGGCAGCTTCGTCTAAAAGGGTAGCGGTATTGGCTTTCCATCCGAATCGTCCTACCATTCTTTTTTTGTGAACGCCGTCCCACACGTAGTTTATTTTTCCGGAGATGCCGTCGTTGTTTGCATCGTTTACATCTTCTAAGGCTTTGAGATCGGCTTCGGGGATATTTTCTAAGAGTCCTAAGCCATAGATGGGCATACTTGTGCGCGGAGAGATAAGAATATTAGGAGGTACGGTAGCACTTACGCCATTGAGGGTGTAGTGAGGTACTTTAAGGGTTACTTTAGAGCCGTCGCGGAAGGTGACGATAGAATCGGTAAAGCTTACGGCGTATTTACCTTCGGGCTGGAAGCCTGTGAGGGCTCGGTTCTGTACTTGGGTTCCGAAACCAGGAACGGGTAAGGGGCCTCCGTGAGCATCGGTGCCGGGGAGACTTACGCGCATAAAGAAGCCACGTGAGCGTTCTAAATCGGTAGGAAATGCGGCTCTACCATCGCCTGGGTGGCAACTGATGCAGGAGTTGCTGTTGAAGATAGGTCCTAAACCACCGTAGACAGGAGCGGGGTTGGTTACAAAAGTAGTTTCGAAAGCGCGGTCGCCAATGGTGTGTTTATCGTCTTCAGCTTCAGTAAGGTTAGGGGCTGCTACACTATAGGCTAAGCTATTTTCACTAAATATAGTAGTAGCTCCTCCTGCATAGATACGTTCGTTGAGGTCTAATAGGGTGAGCCCTTCATACTCATCGGAATCGGAGCTATCGCTTTTAGAGCAACTCATCAATAGTAGTGTACTAAAGGTAAGTGTGGTTATTATTTTTTTCATTGGAATGTTAGTTTTTTAAAACTATGAGGAAAACGGCAATGAGAAAAGTTTCTCTTTGCCGTTTTAAAAATTAGCGGTTGTTTTGATTAACCTTTAGTGATTGCATAGTATTTGTTTACTTCTTTTTCTATAATATCACGTAGTTCAAATACTGTTTGTTGGGCTTTTTTTACAGCGGCATTACCAGCTGCATTTCCTTTGGTGATTGCCTGAGTAAAAGTGCCAGGGATGGCTTCGAGGTTGTCGATAGCTTCTTGTATTTTGTTTTTGAGTTTGGTATCGAGGGCAGTGTCTTTTGCTTTGATAAGGTCGGAAATTCCTTTACCTTGTTTGCCGTTGTATTTGCCTAAATAGATATTTTGAATACTGCGGATGTTATCGGCGAAGTCTTTTTTAGAATTGTTGCTAAAACGAGATTCTTCTTTATCAAATAGAGGGTCACCAGATTCGTTGAAACAGTTGGCTATTTTTTCGGCTGCTACTTCATTGGCTATATGCCATAAGCCTGATGCGATTTCGGAGACAGCATTTGCAGTTGTTTTGTATTTACCGGTACCTTTAGACGCGTTGTAGAAGTCTTCGGCATATTTTTGACCTTTAGTCCATCCGTTGAGTACAGCAGTCGTATTGTTTTTCATATCTTCAGCAGCTGCTTTTAGATATTCTTTTTGTCGAGCGGAGAGAGAAGCTGCTGTTGCATTGCCATTTTCACCCCAAATGAGGTATTCTATAAGGTGGAATCCACGTGTTTCGGGGTTACTTTTAATTACATCGGCGGTGATAGATGCTGTTCCGTTGATGATATTGTTCATAGCATTAACGTCCACAGGCCAAGTATCCATTGCTTCATCGAGGTCTTCAGGGAGTTTTACGGGGCCATATAGGAAGCCTTCGGATTGTTCCCAAGGGGTACGGGCTGTTTTCTAAGCCTCACGTGCTGCTGTGAGATTGGCATCGGTAGCATTATTTTCTAAAGAGGTAAGTGCGGTAACCATTGCATTGGTTTTGGTATCTAATTCGTGATAAGTAGGGACAATTACATTATTAACAACATCGTTGATTACGGCTTGTTCAGCAGCTACTTGAGCAGCAAGTTTTTGTTGTTCGTCGTCGTTGTTATCGTCTTTGTTACAGCCAATGAAGAAGAGGGCTGCAATTGTACTGAGTGTTAAGATTTTGGATTTCATATAGCTTATTTATTTAGATATTAGTTACTTGTTTAGGAGTTAGAAAGAGAAAGCGATACCAGCAGAGAAAGTGTTTTCTTTCATTTTTCTACCCATATACACGGGGGTTATTTGGGTCATATCGTAGAAATCAGCACCTAAGGTACGCCATTCGTAATGTGCTTTAGCTACTATTTGAGGGGTGATAAACCAGTTGAGACCAGCGGTGAATGCTTTGCGTTCCCATTTAGGACTTCTAATGATGTTTCCTTGTGTTTTTCGCATTGTATCGTAGTACTCATAACGTACAAAAGGATATAGTTTTTGTTGAGTGTTTAGAGTGGGGAAAAGGTGGAGTATATCATAGCCTATTTCGGAAGATACCCCCATAGCCTCTTTGCCTACATTGGTACGTTTTACGCCTAAAGTGCTTGACAAGCGACGGTTAGCCGCTGAGATAAGGTCGGAGTTTTGTACGGTTCCCCAAATAAGGGCTGCATTAAAACGCAAAGGACCTTCGTCGTAAGAAAGGTGAGCTGTGAAGAGGGTTACATAGCCGTTTTTAGTAATATCTTTTTTGGAACGATTGGGGTTAGAGTTACCGTAGTAGAATCCAGCGCCTATAAAGGTATGTTTGTTTTTTCCGAAGAGATAATCAATTTTACCTGAGTAAGCCCAAGCATCGGCATTAGCCATTTCAAAACGGAGTTGATGACCGCCTTTTACGAAGTTACGGGAGCTGAAGCCAGAAGAGTCGAGTCCGTTAGTAAAAGAGAGTTCGTATTTGAAGTTTTTGAGGAAAGTGCCGTATAATTGTAGTCCGTTTTCATACCAACCTAAGGGGAGGATTTCGTTTTCCATATTAGGTTTATGGGTGGTGAAGTAAGCAGTGGGTCGGTCGAGGGTTTGAGCGAGGTTTAGGTGTAGTTTTACGCGTCCTACGCGCACGCCGAGATAGGGGCGGAGATGGAAATCGAGGTACATTTGTTCGAGTTTTACCTCTCCCCCAGCTTCAATTTCTTGTTCAAATTCTCCGGCTTCTTCTTGGACGTCGTATTCCATAGTTGCGCCTGTGCCACCGTGTTCAAACTCTACTTCAGAGCGCATACTTATCCAGTCGTTGAAGCGATACCCTATATACAGATTGAGACGCTCGGGGTCTATCTTGTCGCGGATTTGCGAATCGGAGTCGTAAGTGCCATAATTGTAATAGTTTACTGCTCCATAGCCGCTAAAAGAAAATTTATCCCAACTGAGGAGTGATTTTTTCTCTTTTTCTTTATCAAGAGAATCTTTTTGTTTTAACTCCTGAAGAATTTCCTGCTTGATTGTTTCCTTCATACTATTATAGTCGGTAACTTCTTGTGCTTTTAATAGCATAGGGAAGCTGGAAATCAATGCTATAGCCATTATCTTTTTCATCGAAAACACGTTGTTTAGAATAATTCGATGCAAAAGTATAGTTTATTTATTATACTTCCAAATAATTTATAGATTTTTTTTAGAAGGTTTTAGAGGGAGTGGAGTTTTAGGAGAATCTTGGAAAATCTCGGAGAATCTCGAAGGTGGGAGGACTACTTATGGGCGTTTGTAAATAAGGGCGTTTGCAAAACGTCCCTACACAACATACTCTAAAAGTGATTGATTATCTGGGTAATCAACTAATGATTTAGGAGTTTTTGGAAAATCTCGGAGAATCTCGGAGAATCTTGGCGGTGGGAGGGCGTTTGCAAAACGCCCCTAGATAACATACTACAAAAGCTGTTGATAATCAGAGTAATCAACTTTGCCAAAGTTTCAGACTTTGGCAAAGTGTAGCGACGCAAAAGTGATTGATTATCTAAGTAATCGACTTTGGCGAAGTCCAAGGACTTTGCCAAAGTATTTGATGTGATTTTAAATTTTCTTTACACGGCGTTCGTGTCGACCGCCCTCAAATGGGGTGATTAAGAAAGTGTTGGCAATTTCTACTGCTTGCTCAATGGCGGTGAAACGGGCGGGGATGCTGAGTACATTGGCATCGTTATGGGCACGGGCAAGGGCTGAAAGTTCTTTCGTCCAACATACAGCGCAACGCACGTGGGGGTGCTTGTTGGCAGTCATTGCGATGCCGTTGCCACTGCCGCAAATCACGATACCGAGGTCGGCTTTGCCTTCTTCTAAGGCTTGTGCGACGGCGTGACCGAAATCGGGGTAGTCAACACTTTCGGGGGTATCGGTTCCGAAGTTGAGAACTTCAATATTTTTGGTTTTTAAAAAGGCTGTGATAGCGTTCTTGTAATCGACTCCTGCGTGGTCGTTCCCTATGGCTATTTTCATTTTATTTTATTGTTGTGATTTTAATTTGTTTACTATATCGATGATTTTGTTGTAGTTTGTTACAATTTCTTCATTGGTTGATTTTATAAAGTGCTCATTTCCCTCTTGGGTTGTATATAAACCATCGAAAGTTTTCTCGATAAGCTTTTCTATTTCGGTATTGGTAGGGTATTCCTTGCGATATACCTCAGCTTGGCGCGCCATTAGTTCTATGTGAGCATATACCACTCCGTATTGGTATAAATCCTCATAAGTTTTTTTAGCTAAAGCTACATCGATATTGCTCTTTTTATTGTTATAATTTTGGAGGAGTTCATTTGAGATTCTCTTTCCTTCTGTCCAAGCGTAATCTTGCCCAGCATATTTGTACTTATCCTTAGGATATTGAGGTAATTTTCCGACAGTAGCGAGCAAGGTGTTGTACTCGGCAACGGTTTGATCAATAAGCTCTTTATAGGTGCTTATATCTTTCACATCGGTTTTGTAATAGGCGATATTCGCTTTGTGCGGAATAGCCTCTTTTTTTGTGGTTTCGGGGGTGCTATCGTCTTTCTTACACCCTGTGGCAAAGGATATTGCTAATGCAATTACTGTAAAAATAAAATAATGTTTCATAATACTCCATACCAGTATGATAGTGTGATATTTTTATGACCCTATAAGTCTCCATTGCACGTGCATTAATGTCAGTAAGACACGCAAAGGTATTCATCCTGAGACGTGGGTCACGGCTTTGTCCCTTTACTTTGAGCAACAATTCGCGTTTGTCTTTCTCTAAGCGTACTACATCCTCTAAATCTACACTTGATTGCTCTAATGAAGTAGCCGAGTGATATTTTTGAGGTCTCTAAGGTGGTCTTGGCAAGGTCGCGCTTCTCTATCAGTGCCTTGAAGTCTATGGGAGTTTTGTAGTAAGTGCCTTTCATTTATCTTATAACTTCTAATTCTTTTTTACCTTTTGGGCGATATAAATATATAGGGAAAATTCTTACTTTTTTTCTATTTTCCTCTTCATATCTTCCTACTAGTACAGGCTCTCCTTTACAACGAGGACATTTCATTGCTGTAAATAATAATGTGACTACTCTATCTTCACAATAATAAACCAACTCTTCATTATCAATTGAAGTCATATTAAAATTCTGTAGAGTTCCATCAAATGCAGCTGTATAAAATTTTGCAATATCCTTACTTTCTTTTTCTGTCATAAATAAAGCTTGAGCTACTTCTTTTTCTTTATATAAAATACTCTCTTCAAATTTATTTTCTTCTTTATTGATAATCATATTTCTAAGTTCATTAAACTTGTTTAGAACTTCTTTTTTTAGATTTAAGCTATCAGATAAATCAAATTTTTCTCCATCTTGCCATCCTTTTAATTGATATGGGACATTAGCCTGAAATGTTCCACAATATTCTACATAAGGTTTTCCCATATCTACAAATATATTTTTTCCTGTTTCTTTTTCTTTTTTTAGTGGAACTTCGAAATCTATCACAGGTGTAGAAATCTTTTCAATATCTCCATTATCTTTAAAACGAATAGCTTGTATTTTTAATTGGACTCTTGCCCCTCCTTCTATCATTTTTTGTGGAATTCCATTGATGTGTATAGGAAAAATTCTAATTTTCCAAGATTGTAAACCACTCTTTAAAATTGCTGTATTTATGGGGACACTTGCGCTTAAGGCACCATTTCCCAATCCATAATATCTCTCAATAGGGAAGCCATTAATTAGTATTTCAAAATTACAACCTCCTATAAAATACTCTGCTTGATAACTAATAGCTTGCTCATGATATTTAACTTCTTTATATAAATTTGCTATTTTTTCCATTTTTATTCTTTCTTTACAACTTAAAAGTGTTAAAATAATCACGGTTAATAAATGTATTTTTTTCATAAGTTATAATTTAAATTCATACGAAAATCCTTCGTGGATTAGATATTTTTTTCTTTGGGTGTAATTATTTTCTGATTATAACAAACTCATTGCTATCTATTGGAAGATAAAGCAGAATATTATAATAGCCCGCTCCCGATTTTTTTCCTTTTCGGATTAAAGGACTCCATCCCTTAATGTCTAATGGTGATTTATTATTAAACTCTCGGGTATGCGTTTTTCGTTCTAAACAGACCAATTTCCCTTCTGCATAGAGTTTCATCTCATAATCCTCTAACGGTACCATCATATTTGTACAATACTTTTCAATATTTTGTTGATTATTTTTTATTGCTTCTTGATTTTCCTCTTGACTTTCATAATAAAAAATAGCAGTTTCATTGATTCTTTTTTGTGTAAGTTTTGTCCATCTCTCACCTTCTCCATTATTTAAAATACGCCATAACTTCTGATAGTATGCTACTACTTTTTTCTCCAATTCTTTTTTATCCCATTTACGAAGGTCTTGCCCCTTACTCCAACCTTCTAACTCATAAGGCAAATCTGTAATTTCTACTTCCCATTCTTGCTCAAAGTAAGGTACATCAATTGTGGGGGCTGTAATAGGCAAAAGTTTATCTTCATAGTTTAATATCTCATCGGTCTCTTTATTGCGTATATAACTGCCAAATGATATATTCGAATTTTTAATATCTTTAGATGCTATTAGTTTTTCTCCAGCTTTAAAGGCTGGAAATATCCTCAATTTTACCTTATATTTCCCATTTTTTAATATATATGGGTTCATATCTACACCACTATTTGCACCTACATAATCACAATCTGCTTTTATATCGTTGATATAAAGTTCATAAGGTACACGCATCGACAAAGAAATGCCATAAGTTATTTGTTTTTCCAAGGGTATTTGTTGTATTTTCATTTCCCCTGTATTTTGTGCATTATGACAATTAAACAGTAAGATAGCCAATGTCAAGATTATATTTTTCATAAATTAGATACTTTACCTACGTATAATTACAAATTCATCACTACCTTGGGGTAAATATAATAAAATAGGGTAGGGAGCTGCTCCATAAGTTGTTCCTTTACTTATTAAAGGACTCCAACCTTTTATATCTAATGGAGAGTAATTATTAAATTCTTTAGTATGCGTTTTTCGTTCTAAGGTTACTAACTTCCCCTCTGCATAAAGTTTTAACTCATAATCCTCCAAGGGTATCATTGTTCCTTTACTATATTCTTCTACATCTTCCTTTATTTCCTCTAAATCTTTTTCTATTCGTTTTTCTGAAAGATAATCAAAAATACAAACTTCATCAAATCTTTTTTGAATCAGCTTTAACCACGCCTCAGAATTTCCTTCATTAAGTATTTTTCTTGTTCTTTGATGAAATGCTACTACTTTTTTCTCCAATTCTTTTTTATCCCATTTACGAAGGTCTTGCCCCTTACTCCAACCTTCTAATTCATAAGGCAAATCTGTAATTTCTACTTCCCATTCTTGCTCAAAGTAAGGTACATCAATTGTGGGGGCTGTAATAGGAAGGGCTACATCTGCTTTGTAATTTAGTATCTCATCGGTCTCTTTATTTCTGATGTAGCTGCCAAAAAACAAATTACATCTCATAATATTCTCTACTGTTACCAAAGTATCTCCTCTTCTAAAAAGTGGAAATATCTGTAATTTTATTTTACATTTCCCATTTTTTAATACATAAGGATTTAAATCTATGGCTGTGCCCAAAGGCATATTAAGTTCCGAAGCTTTTATATCATTAACATAAACAATTACTGGAATATTGGTTGTTATATCAATCATATAAGTTATTTGTTTTTCCAAGGGTATTTGTTGTATTTTCATTTCTCCTGTATTTTGTGTATTATGACAATTAAACAATAAAATTATAAATATAAAAAGTATTTTTTTCATAAGTTAATCTAATTTAAATTCATACGAAAATCCTTCGTGGATTAAAATGTTTCATATAAAGTTAATTAATATTTTACGGTTAAAGTGAGTTTTTATGTTTGATATAGTCCTTATAGGCTTCTCTTAGGGCATCGGCTTTGGTTTTGTGTGGGCTGTTAGTGCTCATATCATCAAAATACTGAAAAGATACTACTTTACTGACCTTTTTAATAGAAAGGGCTGTCTCTAATTGTTGTTTTACCCTATCGAAAGTAGCAGGCTCAAAAGGATACTGACCATTGGGCGATGCAAAGGTTTCTAAATCACTCCAAAATACACCTTTATAGTTTTTGTTTTCTTCAAAGAGTCCGCGTTGTGCAGCCTCATAATAGCTTGCAAGTCGCTCAAGGGTTACGTGTTGTGCGCCTACGCCATCTTGCAACATTATAATTTGCAGGTTGCTTTTAGCTAATTCTGCCATAAAGTGTTGCAGTTGCTCAGGTGTGGAAAGTGAGCTATTCCAAAAGGCAGCGATAGACACAGGTTTGTTGTTCAATTGGTGCAAACGGTTGGAAATGCGATCTACAAATTGTTCTCTAAAAAGGCGTACTTTCTCATCGGTATTATAAGCATTGGGCTCAGGCTCGTGCGGAATATACCAGCCTTTGAAAGCAGAATGTGTGCCAAACTGTGCTTGAATTTCTTCGGCTATGGCAATACAATAATTAGCTTGTGTTTGTAGCCACGCTACATCGGTTTGATGATGCCAATAAGAATCATCAAAATGTAAACCTATATGCACCTCTATTCCTTTTCGCTGAGCAGATGCCAACACACGTTCAAGGGTGTGTTTGCTTTTGGTAGCGGTGAACGCATTTGCCGAATTGAACCAAGTGATATCGTTGGAAGGATTTTTGAATGCGGTATATTGCACAATAAGGGTATTCATTCCTAAATCTTTGATTTCGGTGAGGAGCTCATCCCATTGTGTTTCACTCCAATCGCCTTTGCCAAAGAGCTGCACAAAAGTACCTGTAAGGGTTTTTGGGGTTGTTTGCTGAGGATATACGCAAACTATTTCTTCGTTATTCTCTTTTTTACAAGCTATAAGGCTGAAAGTACAGAGCAGGATAAAGAGAAAGATTTTTTTCATAGGTGTTATTCTTTTGTAAATTCTCTGATTTTCAATTCACCGGATTGGGGGTCAAAAACGGCATAGGTAAAGTAGTGTATCCAGTCGCCGGTGTTGATATAGGTACTCCCCTCCCCTACCCTAATGGTCATTGGTAGATGGCGGTGACCGAAGAGAAAATAGTCGTAATGCTGGGTCTCGAGTTTGCGCTTGCAATACTGTACAAGCCATTCGTTGTCTTCTCCCAAGAAATGTACATCTTCAGCCCCTGAGATGAGTTTGTTTTTCACCGAGAGGTATTGCGCCAATCGCACGCCTATATCGGGGTGTAACCACCGGAAAAGCCATTTGCAAAAGGGATTGGTAAAGACTTTTTTCATCCGCTTGTAGCCTTTATCACCTGGTCCTAAGCCATCGCCGTGCCCTATCAAAAAACGTTTGCCTGCACATTCTACTTCTAGCGGGTGATGATATACGGGAATGTTCAACTCGGTTTGGAAATAATCGTCCATCCACAAATCGTGATTGCCTACAAAAAAGTAGATAGGAATACCACTATCGCGCAGTTCCGCCAGCTTGCCCAAAGTACGTACAAAGCCTTTGGGGACAACTGTTTTGTACTCAAACCAAAAGTCGAAAAGGTCGCCGAGGAGGAATATGGCACCTGCATCAGCTTTGATACTGTCGAGCCATTGCACAAATTTAGCTTCGCGCGGTTTGCTTTCGGCAGCGGTGGGCGCTCCGAGGTGATTATCGGAGGCGAAGTATATCTTTTTATCTTTGGGTAATTCTATAGATAACATTGGTTCTTTAATTTATCATCTATACAAAAAGTCCATTTCGTATAAATGAAGAATATGATATGGCAAAAAATGGCGTTTTTTTGCCACGTTGTATCATACGTGGAAAAAAATGGCGTTTTTTTGCCACGTTATACTTTTTCTCTTTGGAGTACTTTTATCAAATCTTCGTTGATATAATAGTTTGACTTCCCTACTTTCAACTTACTAATCAACCCTATTTCAGCAATCGTATCTAAATAATGCTGAGCAGTACGTCTAACTATATCCAAATCTTCTTGTAAAAACTCTATCTTAGTATATGGGTTTTTGAAGAGGTTGTTCAGTAAATCCTGACTGTATATCTTGGGTAGCTCACTGCGCAAGCGTTGTTTGGTTTGTTGCATCAGCCTTTTGATGTTTTGTACCATCTCAATAGTTTCAATAGCGGTTACTTCTACTCCTTTGAGTAAATACAAAATAAGCTTTTCCCAATCACCATCAGCTCTCACTCCTTGCAAAGCTTTGTAATAATCAGTTTTATGTTGAATGATATACCTACTCAGGTAAAGCACGGGCAGGTCGAGCAATCCTTGTAATACCAAATACAAAATATTGATGATACGCCCTGTACGACCATTGCCGTCATAAAAAGGGTGAATACTCTCAAACTGATAATGGATAATTGCCATTTTAGTAAGTGGGTCAAGTTCTGAAAACTCAGGGTCATTGATAAACTTTTCGAGGTTTGCCATTAAGTTGAGTATTTCGTCTTTATCTTGTGGTGGTGTATACACTACCTCGTTATGACTATTGACGAGCTTGGTGCCTGCTTGGGTTCTGAAGCCTGCCTTGTTAGCTTCAAGCTGCTCCTGAATCAACAATATATGCTTGTTGAGCAACAGCCGTTCATTGCGCACAATCTCAAAACCCATTTTCAAGCCTTTGGCATAATTTAGTACCTCTTTGCTGGCTGGGTTGGTGTCAATCATAATGTTTTCCTTATAGAGGTCGTCGTGAGTGGTAACGATATTTTCAATCTCGCTACTGCTTTTTGCCTCTTGTAAGGAAAGAGTATTGATGAGGATTTGCTCATTAGGAATTGTTTTTACTACCCCTTTCAGTTCAGCTAAATGCCTATGAGAGAGGGTGAGTTGTTTGAGTATCTCACGGGTTTCAATTTCTGGTGGAGGTGGTAATAAGGGTAATGTAAAATCTGTTTTCATTATCTTAGATTCATCAGTTCAGAGAGGTCTTTTTCTAAAAACTCGGCATCAATATGAAGTTGATAAGATTGGGGGTTGAAATAGATGTTGACATAGCCTTGCACGTTGAGTTTGGCTTGCAATATATCGAGATCTATATTGACAAAATTAATCTCATACACTTCTATAGGGGTAGTACTTTTGTCGAAACAACGCAGTCGTGTGAGTATCATATTTTCTTTAGCTTCATCTTCAGCTAGTATAGCTTGAGTTGCCATTGCTCTATATATTAGTATGGCTTTTCCGAATTTGCTATCGAAAGGAGTGTCGTTCATCGCATTGCTATCATAAAAAGCAGGTACCTCTTTCACCTCACAATCATCGGCAGGAATGCGTTTTTCGCGCCAATATTTGCGAATTTCTCCTATAGAGATTTTTTTTGATTTTCTCTTTTTATTCTTCTTTTTGATAAACCAAAAGAGTACTAATAAAGCTATTGCAATAATGATAATATTTTCCATAGTTTAATGTCTGTTTTGATATGTTAACTCCTAATTGATTGACGAATTTCAGAGATTTTTATTAAGATGGAAAGATCTAAACTCAAAAAAGAGGTATCAACATAGTAATTTCCGCGTTTTTCTGGGTCTATAAACACATCTATATAACCTTGTACGTTGAGTTTAGCTCTCACAGTAGCTGCATCATAATCAATAAGTGTTACACGGTAGGCTTTTGCGGGCGAAAAACTTTTGTCGTAACAACTCAACTTTACCAAATTTACATTCTCATCGGCTAACATTTGTTCGTGTAAATGATAGCCTATATGTTCATCTTTAATTTTTTGTAAGTCAAAAGTGGCTCTTTCATTTAATACATCACAATTCTCAGCGTCAATACGCAAACGTTTCCAATGATCATAGATATATTTTTCTTCTTCTAAACTCTTATTATTGTTAAAACGCTTGCGCAGGATAGCTTTAGCAGCTGCCTCATCTCGACTATCACGAGATACAAACATTTCTTTTAAGAAATCAAACCACCCCATAGCTTTAGTCTTTATTTATTTTATTTATTATCTGATGCAAACCATTCGGCATAGGAACTTTCGGTTTCGCAAAGGCGTATAGAAAAGAGTGTTACTCCAGCGGGCAGTTGGTAGGCGATACGCTGAGCAAAGTCGGTTACGAGGTTTTCGCTGGTAGGCTGATAAGGCACCGTGATGATGCGATGCCCCTTGGCGCGCAGTTCATCGGCTAAGGCTTTGTGAGGAGAGAGTTCGTTGAAGACCATTGCGTGGTCGAAAGCATCGATAATTTGCTCCTGCACGATGCGTTTGAGGTCACCAAAATCGATGACCATACCATTTTTCACGTTGTGAGGATTGTTGATAGGTTCGCCTATCACAGTTACGTAGAGTTTATAGCTGTGTCCGTGCAGGTTTTTGCATTTGCCATCGTAGCCAAAGAGCGCGTGTCCTGCTTCGAAGTCGAATTTTTTAGTAATGCGAATCATAATAATTGACAATTAACAATGACTCATTAACAATTAACAATTGATAATGAATCATTATTTTGGTGCAAATGTAGTGAATAATTAGAGAATTAGCAAAATTATTCGTACATTTGCCCCATATTCTTATAAAAATCATTTCCAATGAAAAAAATTTTATTCAGTGTCGCAGCAATGGCAATGCTTGTAGGTTGTGGTAGTAAAGACGATGATACTCCTCCTAATGGCGGTAATGGTAGTACTACCCCTACTACCCAAAGTGACTATTTGCCTACTAAAAAAGTAAAAACAATTACTTGTAAATCTATCATAGTGGAAATAGACTATACTGGTGCTACCCCTGCTCCTTCTCTTGAAAGTACCTTAGAACCCACTCTCAACGGTCAAAAATTTGTAGCAGAAACTTTGAACTTTGCTTATGAATACGATGAAAAAGGAAGAATCAAAAAGATTACTAGAAAGAAAGAGGGCAAAAGTGATAATGTAAAAACATTTATTTATGGAGCTAACTCTGTGAAAATAACTTTTCCCAATGAAGATACAGGAGGTATAGAAAATCGAGAAGTGGGACTCAACGCTGCTGGTAATATGTTAGGTTTAGGAACTTACGACAGTAACCAACGATTGACAAATGGTTCTAGGGGTGATTTTGAGTGGACAAATGACAATCTGACTAAGATTAGTGAAAAGAGAAATTGGAGGGGCAAAGTTACCACGGTTGCAAATCAGCTTTCTTATAACAACAACTTGAACAAAAATAAGTTTTTGTTGTACAACTTTGAAGGGGATGCTGTGACTAGTTATGCTCAATATTTCGATTTTCAAATAGGTTGGATACAAGGAGTGGCTCCTAAGAACTTGTTACAACAAAGGGTTTTAACAGAAGATGGCACTATTTTAAATTACACTAATAACTATACTTATACTTTTGATACTGATGGTTTTGTAAAGACTATCAACGAAACCCGAAATGCAAGAGCTGGTAGTAATACAGGTCTTGGATTTGTTACTGATACCAATTATTTAACAAAATTAACAACTCTTATCACTAACATTCAAAATGGTACTGAGAAGAACAAAAAATACCAATTGGTAAGTGATAAAAGTGATGAAAAAGTGTTTGATATTATTATCCCTATAAAAGTGGAGAAAGATAAGAATGGTAAAACTATCGACTTAACAGTAAATAAAGTAGCTCGCCACACTTTCAAACTTAAAACTGAAAATGGAGCACAAGTAGTAGATAATATTGATGTTAAAATTAGCTATAACAGTGATATGACTACTACTTATCAGTTGAATTACTAATATTTCTAATACACAAATAATGAAAAAGCGACTCGAAAATGAGTCGCTTTTTTGTTGCAAAATTACGAATAAAAAGCAAAACTACAAAAAATAATGTAATTAGCTCATACAAAGAGGATTAATTTTTTGACAGGAAGATAAGAGAAGACAGAGTCTTAGATGTTTTAGATAGGTTTTTTCAAAATTAGGTTTCTAAATCGTTACCTACCATACTGAAAAATATTTTTTATTAATAGGTTATATTTCAGTGTTTTACACCTTTTTTCATATTGTACAGTAACTTGATAAAAAGTACTTTCGCAAATTAAAAAATTAGAGTATGAAAAAAGTAAAACGCTCAACCTTTAAGGTATTGTTTTACCTTAAAAAGAATGCCCCAAAGAAGAACGGTAAGGTTGCTATTATGGGACGTATTACCATTGACAATCAGGTAGCTCAGTTTAGTACCAAACTTGAAATCCTTCCACAGAAATGGGATTTGAAGTACGGAAGGGTAACAGGTAAAACAGAAGAAGCTACCCAACTCAACCGAAAGCTGGAAGAGATTCGCTCACGTATCATTACTCATTATGAGGAGTTGATGAAGTACGAGGGAGTGGTTACTGCTCAGAAGCTAAAAGCTACTTTTCTAGGCATAGGAGTAATGGAAGATTC